>DATNQY010000279.1:0-6674 GCA_036703785.1 Candidatus Obscuribacterales bacterium | reverse complement strand
TCGTTGCTTCCACGGCCTTTGCTTCCGACAGCTTTTCCTGTCGTCTGTATGCGATCGCTAGCTCGTGCAATTTACTGATGGCAGCCGGATATTTGCCTAAGTGCTCGTAAACGGCGGCAAGATCGCGCGTCGTTTGAATATGAGTTCCCGGGCTTATCTGGTCATCCATGGTTAGTCCATAAGTTGTCTGCAACACGGGAAGCGCCTCGGTATACTGCTGTGTGCGAATAAGCTGTCGCGATTGCTGTTGCAAGCAGTTTATTCTGTCCGCCCGCGCGATTTTGGAACGGTGCTCATAACGCAATGCTGCATCGAATTTTTCCAGCGCTGATTGGAATTTTCCTTCCTTGGTCAACTGTTTGCCCTGAACGTCCAGGCTGTTGACCGTGTCGCGCAATGATTGGGCATCAGGGCGGTACAGATGTGCCAGCGTTTGCAGATCGCGGCTCGACAGCTCTCGCTCAGTGGTCGCGTCAGTTTTGGCCGGATACATTATGTCGCCTGCACTTGGGCTGTGGCCGAGGAAGCCCAGGGCGTGTCCTACTTCGTGCAAGGCAATAACACGAATGCGTTTCACCGGAGCGGAATGCCGGCGATCACTTTCGGTAGTCACAAGCGTGATCTTAGCGTGGTCGAGTTCTGCGGGCGATTTCGGTTCTTCAGTTTTGGTTTGGCCCCACCAACATTTGTTATCCATGCCGGAATTATCAGGTATCCAGGTGCAATCAATGTCGGACTGCGACGCGTCATCGACAAAACGAAAATTCACGAGTCCGTGTGATTGAGTTTGCCAGTCTAAAAACGCGTCGTGCATAGCCGCCCGGAACTCCGGTCGGTATCCGGCTATCTTGGACGAGCTGGCGTCGCTCGGAATGTACACTTTCAGCGGGAATCGCGATTGCGGCCACTTGCGTGCATAGTCGCGGGCGATTTCGTAGAAGTAGTCTCCCGAGGCTGTGCACAATGCCGGCGTGACATACCAAATGCAGGCGATAACTGTCGCAAGTAGTGCGCTGGCATTTATTCGCAGCCGACTAAGCTTGTTCATTTTGCGACGATTGTACAGCCTGCAGCCGGTGGCGCCGCGCTACACGAAACGTCTCCAGCGCCACCACTGCAAAGCCACCGGTGATGAAGAGGTCAGCCAGGTTCCAGATGCATTTATCGTACAGAGTCGTATAACAGAAGTCTGTGACGCTATGGTAGAGCACGCGCTCAGCCCAATTAGCGATCGTTCCGCCGGTCAAGCAAGCGAAGCCTATCTGCTGCAGCTGAGTTGGCTTTATGCCTGCCTTTTCTTTCTTTGTAAGCCAGGCAAATATAAGCACCACCAGGACGGCCGGCAGCGTTAGACAGACTTCCATCCATTCGTTGCCCAGTCCGACGGAGCCACCGGGATTCTTCCCAAGAACCATATAGAAGAAGTTCGGCACAACAGTGGTGACCTGCGAAGTCAGGTGTCTGTTGGCCCAGACCTTGCTCATTGCGTCTGCCAACCAGACAAGCCCAGCCAACAATAGAATGCGTTTCGAAAGCATACGTTTTTCTGAACCCTCGCTCATATCTTGCCCGAGCAGTAGGCTTGTAAACGGCAGCCGGATTCGTTTGTTACCGCATACTCCTCAGCCGTAATACAAAGTGGAATAAACGGATAGGCAGCCGCATTCGGTATGCTATACTGCTGTACCTGTCGCCCTCTTGGCGTCAGTTTGTTCTGGGATCGTAGCTCAGTTGGTTAGAGCGCCTGCCTGTCACGCAGGAGGTCGCCGGTTCGAGCCCGGTCGGTCCCGCCAATTGAAATGGAGCCGGGCTTTATGCTCGGCTCCATTTATTTGCAGACCAAGCCATACTTCCGTAGCGCTCAGAAAATTGCGTCAGACGAAACGCCGTAAACGGCTTGAAAATCGCCAGAACGCTCTGCCTGCCGCAATGGCCATTTAGAGCATGAGTTGCATCAGACGACATTTTCTGAGCGCAGTCGGAGACTGTGTCGGCAAGCCGAGCGTACGTGAACCTATTCACGAAAAAGAGCACGCGCAAAATATAGCAGCGCACCGTGTTGCACGGCGCGCTGCTCTCTTCCTAAAGCTGTCGGCTTCGAGGAGCCCTACGGGGCCGGGCTCAGCCGTTCTAGTTGTGTTTAACGACAACCGTTCCGGCTAAGCTGTCGTGCAGACCTTGTTTTTTCTCGGTAAAAGCGATCATCAGATAACCAACGTTGAAGGGAAGCGATGAAAGAAACTTGGCCAGATAACGTCCAGTAGCGCGCCAGAATGAGATTTTCCTGCCTTCAGTATCTGTGACACGCAATCCGAAGAAGATCTTGCCGCAAGTGGCTTGATACTCGGAGCTTTCCATGCCGGCGAAGTAGAACCACACACCGAGCAGCGCCAATCCGTTGATCATGAGCGAGGCAAGTCCATGGTTCATGTGTGACAAGCCCGCTGTGAAAGCAAGGATGACTACCATGGCACCGATGCCAATCACAAGAAGTATGCTGTCGATGAGATAAGCCCCGAAGCGCACCCAGAACCCGGCGTAGTTGACGTGGTCTATGGAGACGAGGGCCCTCATGTTGGCCATCTGGATTCCGCGCAGCGCCGAGGCAGCGGTCGGCACCGTATTTGGTGCCGTGAGTCTGCTCGTGCTCGGCATGCTGGGGTCGTAAGAATTGCCGCAAGCTTCGCAATACTTCCGTGAAGTCTTTTCGATCTGGCCGCACTGCCAGCATTTTTTGTCTTCGACTATCGGCTTTAAATAGTTTCCAGTTTGTCCAGATGGACCGTACGTATTCATAATCCTCTCCTGGGTAATAATCGCGAGTGTGGGGATTCGCCAGCGGGCTTCCGCCCGCCGCTACAAGAACATCGGCAACTACATACAAATCGGCGGCAGTAACAGGATTGCTGTGTCCTGGTTGCTACCGCCTGAATGCTAGTTGTTTGTTTACATGCCACCGTATCTCGGTTGCTTACATAATAAACCGCCTTTCTTGACAAGCGCTGTGTTTTAGCAATTGCTTCATAAACCCGCACGGGCCCTGCGTTTAATAAATCCTGTAAAGGCTCGCTGGATGTGCTAAAACAGCATTGTTTTTCTCGTCGGCAGAAGCTACAGAAAAGGTAAAAATGCACCCCTGGCATGATGTTGATATTGGCGATCAGGCACCGAATGTGGTGACGGCTGTCATCGAAGTGCCTATGGGATCCAACGTTAAATACGAACTGGACAAGAAAAGCGGACTCATTAAAGTCGATCGCACTCTATTTAGTGCGGTGCACTACCCGGCCAACTACGGCTTTATTCCGCAGACCTACTGCGAAGATAATGATCCGCTCGACATTTTGGTGCTGGGGCAAGAGCCGTTAGTGCCACTATGTTTGGTGCGCACCAAACCAATCGGACTTATGAAAATGGTCGATCAGGGCGAGCTTGACGACAAAGTAATTGCCGTGCACCTGGACGATCAGGAATACATCGACTACAACTCGATCGACGACTTGCCACAGCACAGGCTGAATCAGGTGAAACGGTTTTTCCAGGATTACAAACTATTGGAACACAAGACCGTGACTGTCGAACAATTCTTCGGGCCCAAAGAAGCGCACGAAGCAATTCAGCACGCTATCGCGATGTACAACCAGAAACGCCAAACCCTGACTGCGCGGTGAGAGGTGCGGATTCCCACCATTTGAGAGTGTGCTTGTCCGATCAGAAGATCCTTAAATCCGCTTGAGAACGGGTGATTTCTGATCTAGAGTAGGTCATCCCCGCACAAACTAAGAGTCTTATGCGCCGGATCCTCGCGGATTTGACTGAAATTCTGCAGATACTTTGCGATGAGCCCTCACCAGTACGGGCTCGCAGAGTCAAAAACGCACGCGCTATCACTTTTCTGTGCACTTTGAGCATCACAGGCTTCGGCACTCCCGCCATGGCTCGAGATAGCATGCAGAGCCAAGCTGGAGCATCGCAGCAGGCTGCGGGGCAGGCAGGCGGACAGGCCGCAGGCATAACAACCGTCGTTCATCAGACAGCTTACTGGCATAAGGTCGACAAGCCCGGGAAAAACACTTCGTCTGTGAGTGTCACCACCGGTTGGCACCCGATTCAGGGCTGGGAGCACAACATTATCGAGCGGGATCCCAACCTTGCGCATTGGAGCTGGATGCCGATGCAGGAGATGGGTAAATCCTACGAGCACTTCGCTCCGGGACAGGTATCGGAAAGGTATAAAGACCCACGCCCGTCGCGCTACATCCGGCCGCGTCACATTCCCACCGTCGTGCAGCCGCGTAGGCAGTCGCCGGTAGTGCAAATTACCGACAGACCCTCCAAGTACATAAAGCCCGAACATGTGCCTACAGGCAGCACGGCAGGCGGCGGTAATTACATCAAGCCGCAGCACATTGCGACCATAGTGCCGCCTGAGACTCGGATGGACACATACATCAAGCTGGCCGCACCGAGAACCACGGCGACTCTTGCCAGCACCCAAACGGCAATCAGACTGGCGGCTCCCTCCACTCACGTAAAACTGGCAGCGCCGAAGACGCACGCGCAGGTGGCTTCTCACAGCGTAGGGCCCATGCATGCATCGCCCGTACAGACAGATGTCGGTTTAAAACCTCAACCGAGAGTGGCATCCCGACCAGAACGCGCGGCAGACTTTACGCCGCCGCCTGAAGAGCAGCCGGCGGACGGTGATTCTTTCTCCAATCCCGACCCCTACGCCCACAATGTCTACGGATTGGCCAGGCACGTAGTGTCCGGGCCCATAAGCACTGGGGCAGCCCACGTCAACGCGCGGCTGCTGGGTCCACGAAAAAAACACAGGTAATTCCAAAAATTTTATCCAGCAAGAGATTGTCAGCTGCGGGGTCAGCTCCTAAACTAGATATACAGCGCTTCCTGTTATGCCCTATTTACAAACACATCGTTTTGGGCACTGGAAGCGCCTTTTTTTATCTATTTAAATTGCGCTCCCGCTGAGACGGCATGTTGGTCATAAACCACTGTTGGCTGCTCACTCCGTCTTTGTCGTCCGATTGGACTTTCAGGTAAGTTCCATCAGACTGCATCGACCACGCATTTTTCTTGTCTCGCAAATAGGTTTCGAGAATGCTATCGCGAATGAACTTAGCGAGCTGCTGATCTTCAATCGGGAAGATCACTTCGACGCGGCGATCGAGATTGCGCGGCATAAGATCTGCGCTGCCGCAATAGATCTGCGGGTTGCCGCCATTATTGAAGTAATAAACACGGCTGTGCTCGAGGAAGCGACCGACGATACTGACGACGCGAATGTTGTCGCTCACTCCTTCAATACCCGGCCTCAGGCAGCATATGCCGCGTGCGAGCAGGTCGATCTTCACGCCTTCTTGCGAGGCTTCATACAACAATTGAATGATCTGTTCGTCTACAAGAGCGTTTACCTTGAAGATCAGGTGCCCTTGCTTGCCGGCGCGTTGAAACTCAATCTCGCGGCGGATCATCGTTTGTAACTGCTGACGCATATTGATTGGCGCCACCAACAATTTGCGATAGTTTCTCTTCGCTGAATAGCCCGTCAAATAGTTAAACAGATCGGTGGCATCGTCTGCGATTTGCTCGTTGCAAGTGAACAGTCCGATGTCTGAGTATAAATGCGCCGTGATGGCGTTGTAGTTGCCGGTGCCGACATGAATATACCGTCGGATGGCATTGCCTTCCTTGCGAATTACCATTGCCACTTTGGCGTGGATTTTCAGTCCGAGAAGACCATATACGACGTGCACGCCTTCGCGTTCAAGCGCCTTCGCCCATTCAATGTTGCTCTCTTCGTCGAAGCGCGCCTTCAGTTCCACCAGCACTGCCACCTGCTTGCGGTTTTCGTTTGCCTTGAGCAAAGCTTCGACGACTGGAGAGTTTTTCCCGACCCGATACAGCGTCATTTTAATGGCGAGTACGTTTGGATCTGTGGCGGCCTGATTGAGGAAGTTGACCACCGGTTGAAACGAATCATAAGGGTGGTGCACCAGAATATCGTTTTGCTGGATGGCGCTAAACGTCGCATCTTCCGGCATTTCCGTCGGAAAATCAGGCGGCGTGCTCGGGATAAACGGCGTGAATTTCAAGTCGTGACGATCGATGTTGGCGATGTATTTGAGCGTGCTCAGCGGGCGCCGTGCCTCGACTAGATACACGTCATATGGCTCTACCTGCAAATTGCTCATCAGAATTTGCAGAATGTGAGCCGGCATGTCACTATCGACTTGCAGAGCGACGACATCGCCGAAACGACGCTGGCGCACGACTTCCTGCGTAGTCTCGAGCAAGTCTTCCGCTTCCCATTCCTGAATCTCGAGCTCGGCGTCGCGAATCACTTGGAAGTTGTGCGCTTCGACGATGGTCATGCCCGGGAAGAGCTTCTCCAGGTTGGCGCGCACAAGGTCGTCGAGCCATATAAGATGTAGCGTGCGAGAGACGATGGCCGGGTTGGCCGGGTCCGGCATCTCGGTGCCGGACAGTCTGATAAGTTGAGGCAGGGTGTCCGGAATTTTGACGCGAGCGAAGCGGTCTTTGCCCTGGGTGTCTCGGATAAGGACTGCCAGGTTCAAGCTTAAATTTGAAATGTGCGGAAACGGATGTCCTGGATCGAAGGCCAAAGGTGTCAGCACCGGAAAAATGTTGCG
>DATNQY010000278.1:0-24964 GCA_036703785.1 Candidatus Obscuribacterales bacterium | reverse complement strand
TGGCCACTGGATTTTTTGCATCGCTGAACAATCGTCGGCTTGCCACTTGTTGCGACTGTGATACTGACTGGATGGCATTAGACAGACCTTCTTTCAGGTCCTCGTGAATGACGCCGTCGTTGAGCAACTTATATTGAAGCTCCAAGAGATCAAGCCGAGATATGCCGTCAGCCTCGCCTAGTTTCCAGGCTTTGAAATTGATTTTGCCCGGCTCGGCGATGTTGGTGTAGAGAGCAGCCAGCGTTTGCGCGTCTTTGCCTCTCAGGTCGAAAGTGCTAACGGCACTGCCGAGTTCGCGTTTGCTGATTTTTCCGTTACGATTAGCGTCGAGAACAGCGAACAATGCCAGTGCGCGGTCGGCGAATTCGCCTAATGACTCAGAAGCGAGGTCCGACGAATATTGCGAAGACACTTGCATGTTTTGCAATTGCGTCAAATCATGTTGGACTTGTCGAAAGTGCTCCGGCGTACCAGGAGTTGTCGGCATAAACCCGAAGCTAGCTTGTGGGCGAATCTCGGGTTTGATCAATCCTTTCAAATACTCGCTCTGCAGCTGATTTTGCGGGATTTCAGCCAGTCCCGAGTGCCGATTGGCTTCATCGATGAGTTGTGTAAAGTCCGGCTTCAAGGCTGCTCTCCAGCGAAATCCTTTCGTTATCTCATTGCTATCCGAGCTTCGTGAAAGGACTGTGGAATCAGGTGGGAGCATTACGCAAAGTCGCGCTGTACCTGGTATTTCCCGCAGTTGGTCTAGTCCTTGAACGGGTACAATTGTCTTCTTACGTAATGGCGGCCTCAGTTGGCAGTGAGTGAAATACAGTCATCCACATCGATCGAACCGGAACGGCCGATAGCGCCGACGGTTGCCTCGGCACAAGCCTTCACTGCACCGCGCGAGCCGCGGCTGAAAGTCATCGCTGCTTACCTGGTTTGTGCCTCGATTTGGGGCACAACCTGGTTCGCGATTCGCGCTTGTGTTGCCCGCGGTGGCTTTCTGCCGTTCCCAGGCGCAGCGTTGCGTTTTCTGCTCACTGTCTGCATCTTCGCTTGCATATGGTTCGTTTTGCGAAAACGGTTGACCCGCCCATCGCTGTCAAACGTACGTTGGATTGGCATTGCCGGGCTTTGCTCCGGGTTGGGATACGCGCTGCTTTATTCTGCTGAACAAAGTGTTTCAGGCGGCATTGCCGCCGTCATTTCCGCGAGCGGTCCGCTCATCGTGGCGATGATCGCGATGGCAACTAAGACGGAACAACCGACGCGCATGACGATTGTCGGAGCCTTGCTGGCATTCACTGGCGTGGCGATTGTTTTTCATGACCGTATCCAGGTTTCTTTCGCGCAGGCGGCTGCTGTTGCAATGTTGATTCTCAACTGTTGCGTCAATTCCGTGGCCAGCGTCCTGTTGAAAAGGCACGCGAATGAAGTTGCCTCTATCGTTTCGAATACAATTTTCTTCTCGGCGTGTTTCTTGCTGCTGTTGTCCGGTGCTTTTCTCAGTCACCAGGCTGTCATTCCGATGCCATTGCCCGCGGTGCCGACCCTTGCGCTCGTTTACCTGGCGGTATTTGGTACTGTTTGCACTTTTGCCGCATGGTTCTACCTGCTGAAACACGTGCGCCTGTCGACCGTGATGACTTTGTCGTTTATCACGCCGGTGCTCGCGCTCATTGTCGATAACTTCTTCGAGAGACAAACAGTTTTGCACGCTGAGACGTACTTAGGCATCGCTTTTATTATGTCGGGCGTGGCGGCGACGATTACGTTGAAGTTGCGCGCGGATAAAAGGAGTTAGTATCCGGCATTTCGGCTGGCGACCAGGCGAATCCCGGAGCCGTCGTGACCTCCGTCTCCGTAGCGCGCTTCTGCGTATCTAATTCCGGCGATGAGATTGGATAGCGGGTCGTGGATATTTTGATCGAAACCCTTCAAGGCGCACGCGCGGAAGGCCGATGGGATTGTTTGCATGACCGAACAATGGCAAAATCCGCAGACCGACGGCGGAACTTCAGATGTGGCCACTACCACTACGGAGAGGCTTCGATGGACTGTTTGGCAAGGGAAATCCCTGTTTTTGACAGCGGCAGCCTGAACCAAAAGGTACTTCCTTTGCCGACTTCGCTTTTTACACCAATCGTACCGCCATGCAGCTCGACCAGCGCCTTGCAAATTGCCAGACCCAGACCGGATCCGTGCGATTCCTTCGCATCCGATTCCTTGATTTGCTGAAAGCGATCGAAAATTGAATCGGCGAACTCGGGCGGAATACCGCGGCCTTGATCCGTGACGCTAATCTCTGCAAAACCGTTAGACTCTCGGGCGGAGACTGTGATCGTCGACTGCGCGGGCGAAAATTTCAGGGCATTGGAAAGCAGATTGACGAGAATCTGAATTATTCTATCGCTGTCGGCGTAGACGCTCAGATCAGTCGATAGGCTCACGATGGTAATTTTTCTGGTATCGGCAATGGTGACAACCGATTTGCTGGCATCCGCGAAAATCGATTGCAGCTGCACGTCTGCCTGTGACAAACGAAGTTTGCCGGCTTCCAGCTTATCGATGTCGAGCAGGTCGTTAATCAAAGTGATCATCCGGCCCGCGTTGCTTTGAGCAATTTGAAGCATGCGGGCTTCGTCCGGAGCCGGATTGCCGAAGAGCCCTTGTTGCCTCATTTCCAACACACCTTGTATTGAGGTAAGCGGGCTGCGCAGGTCGTGCGAGACCATCTCCACGACTTCTTGGCGCAAGCGTTGCGCCTGCAGCAGAGATTTCGCCATGCTGTGGAATGCGCGGTCGACCTGCGCGAGTTCATCTTCTCCGTCGAGGGGCGGATTCAGCGATTTATTGGCCGCCAATCTGTGCGTATTGTCCATCATCACTGTAAGTCGTCTCACAATGCCGCGGCTGAACATCCATAGGACGGCGAAAAACCAAACCGCATCCATGGTTGTAGCGATGAGCACAAACACATCGGCGCGCTGACGAAATGCCGCCTGGCGCTCCGGGTGTTCGTCGAAGACGCGCTTGTTTTCCTTGCGCAATTGTGCCAATCCCTCGAACTCGCGTCCATACGAACGCAGCTGCTTGAATGCATCGTGCCGCACTCGTGCGTGCAAGCCGGCGGGCGTGTCAGCATATGCCTGGTCGAGGGACGAACAGTAGCCGACCATCTTGTGGGCGGCTGCAGTTGCCATCTTGATCTTCGCTGCGTCATTGTAGTTATCCGCGGCAAGGTCGGTTAGCCTGGAAAGAGAGTCGAAGGCCTCTTGCGATTCCAGCGGCAATGGCGCACCACCGACGGTGGCTTGTTCGGCATATGAGAAACTGTCTTTGATCAAGTTGAAGCATTTTTCGATCGCCAGGTTGGTTGTATCGCTTAGCTGCCTGGCGCGAATGGCGGCGCGTGTATCGGCTTCCGCTTGCTGGTGCAATATCGTAAGCGCTACAACCAGCGCGATTTGGACGAACAATGGGCCCAGGACCAGGATGATTCCTTTATGAAAAAGAGTCAGCCTCATTCAGCCCTCCGGGCTTTACAACCAAGCGGGCTTTGGCCTGCCGCTACGAAGTTATCCTGCCGGCTTCGGTGGATTTCTTACTATCAGCGATATCCCCTGGGTCCCGGGGCGTTAAACCGCGCAGGCCGCTGGTATATTAGGTTAAGCGAACAGCGAAAAGGCTATGGCTAAGATACTGCTTATCGACGACGACATCGAATTAACGGCAGTAATTGCCGGCTGGCTGGCGTCGGAGAACCACCTCGTCGAAACAGTGCACGAGGGGCGTGAAGGGCTCGACCGCCTGCGCGCCTGCCAATATGACGTTATTCTTCTTGATTGGACGCTGCCTGAGATGGAAGGCATCGAGGTCCTGAAAAACTATCGAGATGAGGGTGGCTCGACGCCCGTAATCATGCTCACAGGCAAGCGCGCGGTCGTTGAGAAAACCGCCGGACTGGATACCGGCGCTGATGATTATCTGACCAAGCCCTTTCATATGGACGAGCTGGCTGCCCGCATTCGCTCGGTTTTGCGGCGAGCAACCAAGGCAACGGGCAATGTCTTGAAATGCGGTGATCTCGAGCTTGATCCCGCCAAGCACACGGTAAAGAAAGCCGGCGAGTCAATACAGCTATTGCCCCGCGAGTTTGCGCTTCTGGAATTTTTCATGCGCCATCCGGGAGATGTCTTTAGCAGCGAGGCGCTGTTGCAGCGAGTCTGGCACTCAGAAAGCGAGGCCACTGCCGAGGCGATACGAACATGCATTAAACGCGTGCGTCAGAAACTCGATAAAGACAACGAGGAATCGCTGATTGAAACGATCGCGCGCATCGGTTACAGGCTGCGAGTGCGGTAAACAGCGGGCTTGCGCCCGCCGTTGCAGGGGTAGTCAAAACGGGCTTATGGCCGCCGCTACATCTGCAGGTTGATTTGCTTACAAATCATGCGCGGTGGCTGGTTCGGTGCAGCGAAGTCCCGCATCGGCAGTCTGTCTGCGGTGGCAGCAAAAAGCAAATATATGTTGTCGCCATTGGTAAGGATGAAAATCGTTCCTGGTTCGCCCTGCCAGCTTGGATCCGGCTTCTTCAAGAACTGTTCGAATGCCTGCTGGTCGAGTGATTTATCTTCCATCCAGAACACCGGCACCTGATATGGTGCTGTGTCCATCTTGTTTTGGATAAGATCCTTCACGATCGGGTGGTAAGGATTGGCAATGATGAATTTGGCCAGCGATTGCTTGAATGACGCGCGCTCTTCGTCAGTGCGAGGAAAATGCTTATGCGATGCGTAGAACTGTTCAAGCTTATGCGCAACGAACTTGAGCTGGATGAACATCTCATGATCGGCCTCGAGAATGGCCCTGATCGTGCAGATGTATTGTTCCGTCATGCCGCGCGGCGACTGCGCCCAGCAAATGGAGCCGTACAAAAAGATCAGAAGAAATATCAGAGTCCACCGCACGCAGCGATTATAGAGCAGCCTAGAAACGGCTCGGAATGCGCGTTTGTATAGATACTAGTGCCCGCGGCCCGATACGTCGCCAATCTCAACGTACATGCGTTCGAGTTCTTCCAGCCATAAGTCCGGCAGTTGAACACTGTTTCGTCGTTCAAGCACGGCCAATTCTTTGAGGTCCCACAAATAATCGAAGCGACCCAAGGCAAAGAGAGTTCTGGAATTGCCGCGCACTGCCTGGTAAATACGGTTCAGACGATCGCGTAATTGATCGGTCGGCAAGGTGATCATGTTGGACCGTGAAGCGACATTCGGCAAATCCATAGCGCGTCTCCTTCGATGTTTTGGAGTCCTGCCCGCAATTGATTTATGCCACCATGCACGCACCGTTAAAACTACAAATTGCGGACTGAACTTAAAACCTCAGTCGGGTCCCCCGGGATGTCTGTTCCGCAGCGATGGGAAAATTTCGTCGGATGAAACTTTGCTGCCCGCCGAAAAATACGCAAAAGGCAACGCCTGTCCGCAACGTCATCAACACCGTACGTTTCGTCGGACGAAATTTTCTGATCATCGCAGGTGGTGGCATAACCTCTTGTCCGGTAGTCAAGAGATGAGCGCAAGCAGTTTTGCAAAATAAAAACCTGGACCGAAGCCCAGGTCGAAATAAAATCACCTTGCCTTATATAAGCGGCTGGGCCGCTCTGGGTCTAATTACGAACGACGCTTGCGAGCAGCTTCGGCCTTGCGCTTGCGCTTCACGCTGGGCTTTTCATAACGCTCCCGGCGCTTGATTTCCGAAAGAATGCCAGCCTTCTGGATCTTCTTCTTGAAACGCTTCAATGCGGCTTCGATGCTCTCGCCTTCTGCGACTCTGACCTCTGACAAGGATCCTCCCCCCTACCTCGTAGGATGCTAAGTAGAACGATGCACGTATGTGCAAAGCTCATCTGGACACAATACAATAGACTAATTCTAGCACCGGACATACACCCCCACAAGCGCGAATGCCCCATCTTGTGCCGTTTTACGGGCTCTACCGGTGCAGTTGGCTTTAGCCTTTATTTAGGAAACCCCGCCACATTGGCTGCATTTAACGGCTAGCGGCGGGCGGCAGCCCGCTTTCTAGTGCGCGTGCGCTTCGGCAGCGGCCGCTGCGGCCTGGCTCTGCAACTCTTTCGAGAGGTCCGGCGGCACCGGCGCCAGGTGCGAGAACTTCCAGGTGTAGAAGCCCAAACCTTGCGTCAGCGTTCGCAGCTCGATGATGTAGTCCCAGAGCTCGTCTTGCGGCACGTGCGAGTTCACTTCGTCCCAGCCTGCACGCTCGGGGTCTGCTCCGTATCCGAGAATCTGACCGCGACGGCCGTTCAGCTGACTCAACACGCCGGAGGTGTAAGAGCTGGGCACAATTACCTTCACTTCGGCAATCGGCTCGAGAATGAATGGCGCAGCTTTGCTCATGCCTTCGCGCATGGCCAGAATTCCCGCCATGCGGAATGACATTTCGTCGCTATCCACATCGTGGTAGGAGCCGTCGAACAAGTTCACCTCCACGTCTACGACGGGGAAGCCGGCGAGGGGTCCTTTCGCCAGTGCTTCGTCGACGCCCTTCTGGACGCCGGGAATGTATTGACGCGGCACCGAACCGCCGACAACCGATTCCGTAAATTTGTTGCCGGCGCCGCGCTCGAGTGGTCCAATCTTGATGTACACTTCGCCGAACTGACCACGGCCACCTGTTTGTTTCTTATGCCGTCCGTGGGCCTCGACGAGCTTAGAGATCGTTTCCTTGTGTGCGATTTTCGGCCGCTTGCTGTCGAGTTGTATGTTGTACTTGCGCTCGAGTCTTTGCCGGTTGACCGTCAAGTGCGTGTCGCCCTGTCCGTACAAGCAGAACTCGTTGGTGTCAGGATCGCGATCTGTTTTGAGAATGGGATCTTCTTCGGTTAGTTTGTGCAGCAGCGTCGAAAGCTTCGCTTCGTCGTTGCGATTTTTTGGCGCAATCGCCAGCGAGTACAGCGGTGGTGGCGCCGGCGGTGTCGGCATCACCGTCGTCGCCTTTTCGGAGCACAATGTGTCGCCCGTGCGCGGCGTTTCCAGACGAGCGATAGCCACAATGGAGCCCGGACCCGCATGCGGCATTGTCTCTTGCTTCTTGCCCAGCAACCAGTACAGTCCGCCGACGCGTTCGGGCTTGCCATCGCGCGTGGTATCAGTCAGGCTGGAGTCACCGGTGACGGTGCCGCTGAATACACGGCATACGGAAAGTTTGCCGGACTGCGGATTGACATATGTTTTGATCACTTGCGCGACAACCGGGCCATCGTCCTTGATCTGCAAAGGCTTGCCGTCGGCATCTTTGTACTCGCGCTCCCCGGGCGCCGGCGCCAGAGTGATAAGCGTATCCAGCAAGGACAAAACACCGCCATCGCTGTGCGCGGAGCCGACCAGAATCGGAACGAAAGTACCCGCCTTTACGGCTTGCTTCAAATCCTTTTCCAAATGCTCGAGCGGGGGCTCTTTACCCTCGAGCACCATTTCCAAAAGGGCATCATCCGTATCGGCAAGGCCATCGACCAGCTTTTCGCGCGCTGTGTCCAGCTCGGATTGCAGGTCGCCAGGTATGGCCGTTTTTTCTGCCTTGCCCTGAGTGCCATACTTGAATGCTTCTTTCTTTAAGACATCGACGTAGCCTGTGATGCCGTTGCTTCCCATGATTGGGTATTCCAGCGGATTGAGCGGACGCGGCGTCTTTGTGCCGGGCATATCCTTTAGAACGCCGAGCGTTCCGGCGTAATCGAGATCGTGCTTGTCCATTTTGTTGATGAAAACTAAGCGGGCGATACCCATCTGTTCGGTGAAGCGCAACAGGCTGTCGATTTGAATTAGTTTTGCCGCATCGGGCTCGACTACGAACACAGCTGCGTCGACGCCCATCAATGACAGTTTTACTTCTTCTTGGAAATCGATGAATCCCGGGCAGTCCACCAGGTTAAAAAGCACGTTGTTGTAAGTGGTGCGTGCAAACGATGTCGACGCTGACATCTGACGCTGAACGGATTCCGGCTCATAATCTGTGGTTGTGGTTCCATCCTGAATCTTTCCGCGCCGGGAGATCGCGCCGGTGAGATGCAGGATCGCTTCGACAAGGCTCGTTTTACCTGCGCGGTTCAAGCCGATGAATGCTACGTTTCTAATATCTGAGCTGGACACAACGGTACTCCTCTGTTTTCAACGGGAGAGACGCAAAGAGAAATCGATTTGCAATATATAAAGCGTATCTAAATCAGCGGGACATCAGCAAGACTTACAAGTCCCTGCTGACGAGGAATTAATACAGCCTGTTACAAGCCGCGTTTTTTATCTCGCGCGCTTGCCGCCATGACTTGACGCAACCGGCGTTGCTGCTGCTTGTTGGGCAGCGGCTGCATCGGCAGCTTTATCTTCGGCATCATCGTAAAAGAGGAACGCCCATGGGCCTTCAACCTTCGTGTAGGCCTCTGTGTCTACGTCGCCACGCCGATCATACGCGTTGTAACTTTGTGTTTTATCCTCCGGCACGCGGTGCGTGAGGAATACGACAACTGTGCGCGCTGCCTTCTTGAGAAACGGAAATTTGTAAGGGAATTTGTGACCGTATTCCCAGCGCGTCGGCTCATAAACAATGCAAGCCGGTATGTCGCTGCGATTGAGAGTCAGAATCGTATTCAAACTCGTAGAACCGGGCAGCTTCATGAAGTCAGCACCCGAAGTCATGAACATGAGAGCGAAAACGAAAAATGTAGGACCCCATACCAGGTGAACCCACAGTTGTTGTTGCGTCCTGATGAGCGAATTCTTCGGGTCGTAGGGCAAGTGGCAGAGCAATGGGCTGATGAACCAGGTAATGGGAATGAACAAGAAGCCGAACTTCTCAAGTCCGGACCAGTAGGTCACTTTGCCGAGGAATGCCGCTTGGATAAACTTCCAGGTAAAGGACACGCCGATGCAAAAGAGCGCGAAGCCCCCCACAAGTTGTGCTGCATTCCAAAAGCTATCGGGTACTTGCATTGCTCGACATTCCTGGGTGTTCTGGTAAGAGGCTGCCCCCGCGGACAACCATATTCAGTTTACACCGGTTGAGCCCAGCCGGTACTGATGACTCATATGGTGGGCTAAAATAATAGACCTTCAGGCGACGGGCAAAGCGCCGGATGAGCATTTGGCGGCAATTATGCCCGCCGTAAGGAGTGTTTCGTGTCCAAATCCGAATTGAAGCGCAGCCACTATGCCGGCCGGCTAGGTGCCGACCAGGCTGGACAAAGGGTGACTGTGGCAGGCTGGGTGGATGTGCGCCGAGACTTGGGCGGGCTCGTGTTCGTCGATATGCGAGATTCCACGGGCAAAGTCCAATTAGTCGCCGACCCTAACCGTAATAAGGACGTGCATGCCAAGCTCACGGGCGTTAAAAGCGAATACGTGATTATTGCCACGGGGATTGTTACTAAACGCCCGGAAGGCAGTGCCAACGACCAAGCCGCGACCGGGCAAATCGAGATTTATCCGGATGAAGTTGAAGTTCTTAACACCGCCAAGCCTATACCCTTCCAGCTTGACGATGCCGGTCGCGTTGATGAAGCATTACGTCTGAAAAGCCGCTTCCTTGATTTGCGCCGCCCGGCCATGCAGCGCAATTTGGTCATCCGTCACCGCATCAGTCAGGCGATCAGGCGCTATCTCGATACCGAGGGCTTTATCGAAGTCGAAACGCCCATTCTGACCAAGGCCACGCCCGAGGGCGCCCGCGATTTTCTGGTGCCCAGTCGCCTTAATCCAGGCATGGTGTACGCCCTGCCGCAATCGCCCCAATTGTTCAAACAAACGCTGATGATAAGCGGCGTCGACAGGTATTATCAGATCGCGCGTTGCTTTCGCGATGAAGATTTGCGTGCCGACCGGCAGCCTGAGTTTACCCAGATCGATCTCGAGATGTCGTTTACCGACGAAGAGCAAGTAATGGCTGTCACAGAAGGTGCCGTAGCAGCCGCATTCAACGAGGTGCAGATCGACGTTAAGCCGCCTTTCTTGCGCATGACGTACGCCGAGGCGATGGCCCGTTTCGGCAATGATAAGCCCGACACGCGTTTTGCAATGGAGTTGAAAGACCTGACGCCCATCGCGCTTTCATGTAATTTCAAGGTATTTCGTTCTGTCGCTGAAGCGGGTGGGCAATTGAAAGCTCTCGTCGTCGAAGGCGGCGCCGGCACCTCTCGCAAGCAGCTTGATTTGTGGACCGACTTTGCTAAGGCTTCCGGTGCAAAAGGACTGGCCTGGATTGCGCTCGGGGCCGATGCCGTGCGCAGCTCCGGAGTGCACCAGCATCTGGAAGGCGAGCTTCCGAAGATGAAGGAGCTCGCGGGCGCCAAAGATGGCGATTTACTTCTGCTCGTGGCCGACAAGCCGAAAATGGTCGCGCAAGTGCTCGGCAGGCTGAGACTCAAGCTCGGCGAGGAGCTCGGTCTTATCGACGAAAGCAAACATAATCTGTTGTGGCTGACTGATTTCCCGGCATTCGAGTTTGACGAGACTGAAGGACGGCTTGTGGCCGTCAATCACCCCTTCACCAGTCCTCGCCTGCAGGACATCCCGCTGCTCGATAAAGATCCGGAAGCAGCGCTCGCTCGGGCCTATGACATTATTTACAACGGCGTCGAAATCGGCGGCGGCTCGATAAGAATTCATAGTCGCGAAGTTCAAGAAAAAGCTTTTTCAGTGATCGGTTTAACCCTGGAGAGCGCACGCGAAAAATTCGGCTTCTTGCTCGATGCTCTCGAGTCAGGCGCTCCGCCGCATGGTGGGTTGGCCCTCGGGCTCGACCGTCTGGTCATGCTTCTGGTCGGCGCCAAGTCCATTCGTGACGTAATTGCATTTCCGAAAACGCAGTCCGGCACCTGTTTGATGACGGGAGCACCATCGGCGGCGTCACCCGAACAGTTGAGCGAGCTAGGCATCACGATCAAGCAGCCGGAGAAAGAGAAGGTCGTGAAATAGCTCGACCTGTGTGGCATTTGCCGTGTTATTATTCGATTGAGTTCGGAAGCCCGGCCTACCGGAAAGTTATATGTTTTCCTGGCCCTTACTACGTTTCAACAAGTCAGTCATAACCGGCAGCAACGCCGGCGCGGACGTGCGCGTTGGCCGCGGACTGTTGGCCGGCTTGTTGGTTGTAGCAAGCTCAACTGTGCTTATCGGTTGTGAGGTGCGCGGCGCTTCCGATTATCTGATTTCAGGCAATGAAGCGTTCAAGCGCAATGACTACCACGAGGCCGAAAAGGATTATCGCAACGCCTTGCGCATCGAACCGAATAGTTCTACTGCGCTCAACAACTTGGGAGTCATTCTCAATGAGCTCGGCCGTTATGACGAGTCGGCGCAAATTCTCGGCAAGGCGGTGCAAGTCGATCCCAACAATGAAATCGCGCACTATACTCTGGCCCAAGCTCTTTTGAAAATCGGCAAGTATGACGAGGCGATGAGTGAGGCGCGCGCGGCGATCGGACTCAAGGATTCGGACATGCACGGACATCGCGCGCTGGCTGAGGCGGCGTTGTTGAAAGCGGAAAAGGATAAAGATCCCAAAGTGGTCACGGTTGCTGTCGATGAATATCATTCGATTTTGCAAGCCGACCAGGATGACGATCAGGCTCACGAGAATTTGGGCAGTGCCCTCGCCCTCCAGGGCGATAAAGAAGCGGCGCTTTCCGAGGAGAAAAAAGCGGTCGAGCTCAATCCGGATAATTTGACTGCTCGCAAACAGTTGGCCAGATTCTTGCACGAGCAGGGCAACAATGCGGATGCAATCAAAGAATTAGATGCCGTGATCCAAAAAGACGGCTCGGATCAAGACGCGCGCAAACTGCGCAGCGAAATTCAGGGCTAGCCGGCACCACACGCAGTGCACTCCAGAGCGCCGCAAGATTTTCCGAAGTTTTCATCGCTGGCGGCGCTGATTAACTTGTGTTAAACCATTGAACTTTTTGCGCATCGCGTTCGTATTCACTTTATGTGGATCGCAAAACGGAGGTGTCTCAATGTTCGCTCGAGTTTACTCCGGTGCATTGTCCGGCGTCGACGCATACCGCGTCGAGGTCGAAGTTGATTATTGCGGTGGCATTGGTCAGATACTGATCGTGGGATTACCTGACACAGCCATCAAAGAATCGCAAGAGCGGGTGCGATCCGCGATAAAAGCTTGTGATTTCATTTTGCCGCCCTGCAAGAAATGGGTAATAAATCTCGCCCCTGCCGATACGCGCAAAGAAGGCCCCTCCTTCGATTTGCCAATTGCCGTTGCCGTGCTTTCAGCAAGCGGCTACGTGCCATGTCAGCGGCTGAGCGAATTTTGGATGGTCGGTGAGCTCGGGCTTGATGGATCTGTGCGAGGCACGACAGGGGTTTTGCCTGTGGCAATCTCCGCGCGTGCAGAAGGCTTCGCCAGCGTTATCGTCCCTGAGCCCAACGCGCAAGAAGCAGCATTAATAGATGGTCTGACTGTTTATCCCGTGTCTCACTTAAAGCAGGTCGTGGATATTCTCTGCGATCCAGACCGTTGCCCGCGGCTGCGTTCACAGGCAAGGTCCACGTATCAGCGATTGCAAACCACCCAAAATTTTCCGCTCGATTTCGGGGAGGTGAAAGGACAGACTTTCGCCAAACGAGGTCTGCTCATTGCCGCTGCCGGACGACATAATGTACTGATGGTCGGACCACCCGGCGCCGGCAAGTCGATGTTGGCCCAACGTCTGCCCGGCATCATGCCGCCGTTGGAATTTGACGAGGCGCTCGAGCTCACCAAGCTTTACAGCGTGGCGGGCCTAACCACGCGGGGTGGCATCATTTGCGACCGCCCATTCCGGGCGCCGCATCACAGCGCATCAATGAGTGGCTTGCTTGGCGGTGGCTCATGGCCACGCCCGGGCGAAATTTCCTTGAGTCACCACGGAGTTTTATTTCTCGATGAGCTCACGGAATTTCCGCGCCACCATGTTGACGCCTTCCGCCAACCACTGGAGAGTGGATGCGTGACGATTAGCAGAGCCAACCAAACTTTGTCATATCCAGCACAGTTTCTTATGGTCGGTGCCTGCAATCCATGTCCGTGCGGCTACAAGGGCGACCTCGTCAAATACTGCCGCTGCACGTCTTATCAGGCTGAAAAATATTGGAGCAAGCTGTCCGGGCCATTTCTCGATCGCATCGATTTGCAAATCGAAATGACCCGCATTTCGGAGGTTGATCTGGTCAAAACAAACATGACGATGGAATCGGATGAGATGAGACTGTTGGTGGCGCGCGCGGTCAAGCGACAGCGAGGCAGATTCGGTGAAGGAGAGCCTTTCTGCTACAACGGTCAACTATCGCAGCAGCACCTGCACCGTTTTTGCCGCGTTAGCGATGCCTGTCGCGATATGCTTGCGCGAGCAATCTCGACGCTCGGGCTATCTGCACGAGCATACGATCGTATCTTGCGCATTGCTCGCACCATTGCCGATCTCGATGATGCTCGGGACATCGACAGCAAACACTTAGGCGAAGCCATCCGTTATCGAGCGCCGGTATCAGAGGTTCTGTCCGGCGTCACTAAGTGATGTCGGCTTAGAATTTGGTGTCTGATCTTATATCAGATTTGGTATAGTCGATGAAAGCACCGACGAAAAAAATAACTCATTGGTGCTCGGAGCATCTCCGCGAAGAAGTACGCGCCTGTCCGCCCGATGTAAGGTTTGACCTGGGCAGTCAGCTCAACAAAGTTGAATATGGCGGCGAGCCGGATGACTTTAAGCCGATGCCGGGCATCGGTCCAGGAGTAAACGAAATTCGCGTCGCGCACGAAAGTGATCAATACCGTCTCATGTATGTTGCTAAGTTTCCGGAGGCAATCTATGTTCTACATGTAATTACCAGCAAGAAAACGCAAAGGACGGCGCGTACTGATATCGAGATTTGCCCGCAAGGCATACAAAAGCCTCGTTGAGCAAAGGACGAGGAAAAAACTATGAGGGAAGAAGAATTATTCACCACGGGCAGCGGCGATATTTTCAAGGACTTCGGTTTTTCTGATGATGAATCTGCCGTGCTCAATATAAAGGCGGCTCTGTTCCGGACTTTGCAGGACGCATTGAAGAAATTGTCCAAGGGGCAAACTCAGGCCGAACTGGCGAAAATGCTCGGTATCCCACAACCTCAAGTATCGGACATCATCAAGGGGAAAATCTCAGGTTTCTCGATGGAACGGATCGCAAATTATTTGGTTCGCCTTGGTTACGAAGTTATTGTTGCTGCTCGTCCCGCCAAAGCTGCTCCGCCCCGTAGGCAAAAGGCAAACGCCAAGAAACGCGTGTCCGCGTCAACTATTCGCCAGACACGAACTTCGGTGGCAAAGTAATATTAATCCGGCAGCTCAGTTTGGGTCTTTCTCGGCTTCAGCCTGTTCGCGCGGCTTCAGGTAAAATTCCTCGGCCAGATACATTCCGCCTGACGCCAGCGGAATGGCGATGATCCGCCCCGACTATGCCGAGCAGCGATGCGCCGGCAATCATGGATAGCAGAACGATCAATGGGTGCAATGATACCCGGCGCCCGAGCAAGAAGGGCACGAAAATCCTGCTTTCCACCCATTGCTCGACGGCGAATATGAGGATCACGAGCCCGGACATCAGCGGGCTCTGGTTGATAGCCGCCCATGCGCTCTTCCGTCGTCGGGGTGGCCACCGACATGATGCCTGCATAGTTCATCGCTGAATCGTACCAACGTTGCAGCTTCTCGATATAGCCAAGCAAATTGGTATTAAGCGTGTTCCACTGTTGCATGATGGCAGGCACCAGCGTCATGGCCATCAACACATCACCGAGACTTCATTGCGCACCAAGTTTGGTCGAGCTCGGTTTGTCTCTATTTCTTCTTGCTTTCACTTCCGCGGCATACGTCTGCATAAAATGCAGAAATCCAGCATCCGGGGTGAGGCTGTGAGCGATCTGCCAAGCCAGCCTCGCTTCCTTTATATCGTCTTCGCTGTCGTCAAATTTGATATTGACTGGCCATTCGAAATTGGTCATAGGAAACGTCTGCTCTCAACCGCCTGATGGGTGCTCCCCCCAAAAAAGCGGGGATGTTCTCAATGCGCAGTTTGAAGGAAAATCGTCAACAAAGACAATTGACTTCACGGTTTTCGTAACTTGGCCTAACTGGGTACCCAGATATAACTCATTGGGTTCAATTTTAGGGTCGGCTATTTGCACAATTTGACCGCAAGCATCGGATAGAAGTCGCGCCCGGCCTTGCCTAGAATGCCCTCATGAGTTGAGTGATTGTAGCCAAGTGAGGTAAGGTAATCGACATGGAAAGCGCCGATAGAGCAAAGTGGATCGCCGTTCAGCAGCGCAACCGGCAATGGGACGGCAAATTCGTATACGCCGTGATCACGACGGGAGTTTATTGCCGCCCGGCGTGCCCGGCCCGGTCGCCAAAAAGGCAAAACGTACAATTTTTCGATGAGCCCGTCCAAGCTCGCCAGGCCGGCTTCAGAGCCTGCCGACGCTGCAAGCCGGATGCGACGAATCATGCCAACATTCAATTGGTTGAAAGCATTCAGAGCTATATCAATGAAAATCTCGATCGTACAATTCCGCTCAAAGAGTTGGCCGCTCATACCGGGCTCAGCCAATTTCATCTGCAACGTGTATTCAAATCGGAAACCGGCGTATCTCCAAAACAATATGCCGATGGACGGCGCATGCAGTTGTTCAAGCACGAGGCTCGGTCTGGACGCAGCCTCACCGACGCCATATTCGAAGCGGGATACAGCTCGAGCAGCAGATTATACGATCGCGCCTCCGTCAGTCTCGGTATGACGCCTGCGGCTTACCGCAACAAAGGTGCCGGTGTGGAAATCGAGTGGGCATTTGCCGAGTGCCGCCTTGGATCGTTTTTGATTGCGGCGACCAAAAAGGGCATTTGCTTTCTGCAGTTCGGCAAGCACGAAGGAAAAATGCTTGAGGCATTGCAAGCGGAGTTCCCACATGCAGAAATAACTGCTAACAATCAATCGCTCCAAAAATGGATAGATTCGTTTATTCAGTATCTGGAAGAGCCTGAGCGCAAGTTGGCAGTGCCGGTTGATCTAACTGGCACCGCATTCCAAATAATGGTCTGGGAATATTTGCGAAAGATTCCGGTTGGAGAAACGCGCACCTACAGCGAAGTGGCAGCGGCAATCGGCAAGCCTCGTGCCGTGCGCGCGGTGGCAAATGCCTGCGCGTCCAATCAAGTTGCCATCGCGGTGCCGTGCCACCGCGTGATCCGAGAAGACGGCGGACTCGGCGGCTACCGCTGGGGCATCGCACGCAAACGTGCTCTTCTGGATCTCGAGAGCTTATAGGCAACGATGTGTACCGGCAGGCGCAAGCCCGCTTGCGTTCACCGCCAATGATCCGTATACAACCACTTTGCCTGTTGCCTGTCTTGGGCTGCCAGATGTTCTTTCCCAAGCATGTAATAAACCTGCGATCGTTTGTAATACGCCTGAGCGAACAATGGACATATGCGAATGGCCTGTGAAAAATCGTCGGCGGCTGCGTAATAGTTGTCCATTTCCAAATGGATGATGCCTCGCTCCACCCACAGCTTCGCGCACTCGGGCTCAACAGCGAGTGCCTGAGTCAATTCCTGCAATCGCGGCGTTTTTGGTTTTCCATCAGGATGGCAGCACTTAACCCCATGGCGATCGGCCATTTTGGCAAAGTCAATCTTTCTGCGGGAAAATGCCACAGGCGTCCTGAGTAGAACCAGCATCGCTCATGATTGGTCGATGCTTGCGGGTAATTTACGCGATTATTGGAATACAAAATCTGCGGCGAACGATGTTCGTCGACCGTGGATTCTGCGCATTCCTAGTATTGATCCAAACCACAGTTTGTCAATCAGGATTTAACTTGCAGCGGCCTGGCGCCAGCCCGCTTTTCCTAGGCAAATGGTTAGCGGCTGGTTACAAGCGATGGAAAGAACTCGGCGTGCAGTTGGCGCACCGCCTTGTCGGCATCGCTGCTGGCCACCACGAAGTTGAGGTTGATCTCGGAGGCACCGCCTGAAATCACCATGATATTTATGTCGCTGAGCGCTTTGAACACACGCCCGGCGATGCCGCTCTGCACGCGGAACTGTCGTCCTACCACCGAAACGATGGCGACGTCATCCATCGTTTGAACCTCGCCGAACTGCTGAAGCTCCGCCATCAAATCCTGGAAGCCTTCTTTATTGTCGATGGTCAATGCCACCGAAACTTCCGAAGTTGAAATCAGGTCGATTGGCACGCGATGGCGCTCGAAGACGGCAAACACTTGCGCGAGAAATCCGTGAGTCATGAGCATGCGCGGTGAATTCAGGAAAATCGCGGTGATGTTTTTCTTGGCTGCCACCGCGCGAATAGTGTCGTCGCCTGAATCGGCGGTCTCTTTGATCAGGGTGCCGCCGTTGTCCGGATTGAAAGTATTCAAAATGCGCACGGGAATTTTCTTCTCAACGGCCGGCTTGATGGTGAGCGGGTGCAGGACTTTGGCACCGAAGTAGGCGAGTTCTGATGCTTCCTGGAAGGATACTTCAGTGAGCAACCGTGCATCCGGCACCACTCTTGGATCAGCTGACATCATGCCGTCCACATCAGTCCAGATCTGAATTTCTTCAGCGTCGAGAGCGGCACCTATTATAGACGCGCTGTAGTCGGAGCCGCCTCTTCCCAAAGTTGTACCGACGCCATCGACTGTCGAGCCGATGAAGCCCTGTGTGAACACGGTTATGCCGTTGTCGAGTTGGGGCTTGACGATCTGATTGGTTAACTTGCGGGTTTGCTCCCAAAGCGGCGTCGCTTTACCGAAGGCGTCATCGGTGAGGACAAACTGTCTAGCATCCGCCCAGACTGCCTTGATACCGCGTGACTGCGCGAGTGCCGCGACGATGCGTGTGGAAAGCAGCTCGCCCATTCCCGAGATGGAGTCGATCGAGCGACGCGAGAGTTCTCCTAGATAGGCGACGCCTTTGTACAGCACGCGCAGCTCGTCGAGCTGTTTGTCCAATTCAGCTTCCAGCTCGGTAATTTTGGCCTTGTCTTTGAACAAACTGCGTATTGCTTCGCTGTGTTTTGCGCGAATCCAATCGACCTTAGCCAGCGCTTGCGGCAGATTTCGTTTTAGAGACAGTGTGCCGCCGTCGATCAGTCCATTGGTCACACCGGACATGGCAGACAACACGACAACCGGAGCTTTTTTGATGCGTTGGGAGTCGCAAGTCAGTTCAACCACCTGCTCCATGCGTTGCGCAGAGCCAACTGAGGTGCCACCGACCTTCATGACCAGCATAAAAACTAAACCCCCCGCCCGCATGAGCAGTAAGCATTTTTGATTTGAAGAAACGGCGCTGTAGCTTCGGGCGTCCGCCCGCTTTTACCGACGCCAGATGTTGGCTCCGAGCGCTTTGAATTTTTCTTCCAAGTGCTCGTATCCGCGATCCAGGTGACGCAGCTGGCTAACTTCCGTTATGCCGTCGGCGCCCAAGCCTGAGATCACCAGGGCTGCTGCTGCGCGCAGGTCGCTGGATTTGACTTCCGCCCCCATCAGGCGCTGCACGCCCTTCACCACCGCCACGTTTCCTTTCAGGGAAACATCGGCGCCCATGCGTCGCAGCTCGCCTGCTTGCATGAAGCGGTTTTCGTAGATGGTTTCAGTGATGATGGAGGTGCCGTCCGCCGTTGCCAGCACCGACATGATTGGCGCTTGCAAATCCGTTGGGAACGCGGGATAGGGAAGCGTGGTTACATCGGTGGGCTTCGGACGCTGATGGCTGGAAACTTTTATTGTGTTGGGCGCATAGATGGAAACTTCCGCCCCCATTTCGGTCATTTTGCTGATCAGCGAGTAGAGGTGATGCGGGTTGACGTTTTCCACCGTCACTTCACCTGTGGTGGCCATCACTGCCAGCATGAAAGTGCCTGCTTCCAGGCGGTCGGGAATGGTATCGAATACGGAGCCGTGCATTTCTTCCGGAGCGACACCGTCGATTGTGATCTGATAGCTGCCGGCACCCTGAATCTTGCCGCCCATCGAGTTGATGAAGTCGGCGAGGTTGGTAATCTCGGGATCTTGAGCGGCGTTTTCGATAATTGTTTGACCCTCGGCCAGAGCGGCAGCCATCATGATGTTCTCAGTGGCGCCGTTGGACGGGCGGTCTAGATAAATGCGCGTGCCGATGAGTTTGCCCTGGGCGAACACATAGCCGTGTTCTTGCTTCACTTCGGCGCCCATCAGTTTCAGACCGCGCTCGTGCAAATCAATGCGGCGCTCACCGATGGCGCAGCCGCCCGGCAGCGAAACGCGGGCCTGACCCATGCGGGCCAGCAAGGGACCAAGGACCACGAATGAAGCACGCAGCTGGCTAACCAGCTCATATGGCGCTTCGTAATCAGTGAGATTGCGGGCGTCGATTTCCAGCTCGTTATTGGACAATTTGACCTTGGCACCCAAGTTCTCAATGATCTTGCCCATCATGTAAACGTCAGTCAGGTGCGGTACGTTGCGCAGTACCGAAACGTCGCGCGTGAGCAGCGCCGCCGCCATCATTTTTAGAACAGCGTTTTTGGCGCCGCCGATTTTTACCGTGCCCTCAAGCGGCTTGCCGCCGTGTATGATAATCCGCTCTTCCGACTCAGCCTCATTGGGCCTGATCGTTGGGTCTGTTTTGCTCGTGTCGGTCTGCATGCAAGGCTCCGGATTCTAGTTGATTGGTCTGGTGAAGATCTCTCGAAAACGTCGGCAGGACAAGGCTTCTCGTCGTCTCGGCTTCCAATTACTAATGTACCTCGGCAACGTAAACCCCATGTTAACCATGAGCTAATTTCCGGCCATGATGTTCCCACGCCATATGAACCTGCGCGAAAACCGCATGATAATGCCATCTCAGCCGTATCGCCGTCCGGCCGCTTTCGCTTTGCTCCTCTCAAATGTTACAGTGGAGCCTGCGTGAAAACGCGGCCGTCGATATATTTCCGTCTCAATCCCGCTTGTCAAGAAATCGGCTAAGGACATGATACCCAGACGTTTTTCGAGAATCGCCCTGCTTGTCGCCGTGACTTGTCTGGCGCTTGCTGCCTGCTCGATGAACGAGGAGATCAAACGCATCGAAGCCGTGAAGCAGGCACGTGAGGCCACCGCGTCTTCTCGTTCGAGCAACCTGACAGGCGAGCAGATTTTCATCCGCAGTTGCAATACCTGCCATCCTGGCGGCCGCAAAGGCTATGGTCCGACGCTGGAAAACATGGACCAGCTATTCAAGACGGACGCCGACCTGAAGGCGTTCTTGCGCACCGGCAAGGGCAAGATGCCCGGAGAGCCCCTATCCACGCTCAACGAGAAAGAGATGGACAACCTCGTCGACTATCTTCATAAGCTGACTGCCGAGATGAAGGAAGACCACTCGTAAGGGCGCGCAGGGGCCCCCAGTCGCTAGCCGCGAATCATGTAGAGAATCCAGCACACAATCGTCAGATATCCAATCAGGAAAATCGCCTTCAAGTACCAGTCCGGCGCTTTCAAATAAATCGGCGGCACTGGCGTGTATCTGGCAAACCTGGACAGCAGCTGTTTATTGTCGGACAGATAGTTGCACTGGATAATCAGCAGCCGCATGCCGCGTGGCTTGTGAGCCGGATGGTACAAGATGATCACCATGTCGGGGCTCAGCCACATCTTGAACATTTGCGCCCAGGTAATGCTCTTTCGTTGCGGCCAATACGGACCGCAGTATTTGATGCCGGTGTTGCTGATTTGCAAACTGCTCGGGTTGAGATACGGACGCAGCCCCAACGCCAATGATAAAAGACCGAGCGTAATGAAAAAGCCTTCGACGCTCACGAAGCGATCCCACTGACCGGTTATTTGTGTTGTTTCCCAGAGATTCTGAGCCAAATATTTCGCCAAACCGGCGTACATGGCCGCCAGGATAATGCAAAAGAACAGCTCCGAAGGCTCGCGTTTCTCAAAATAGTTGTCCTGAGCATCAGGTGGCAGGGTGAGAGTTTGGTCCTGCTCTTTAATCTTTTTCTTGAGCCCGGATTGGCTTTCGTCGCCCTGGGCGGAAAAACTGCCTGTCGGCGTCCCTGTCGCGGAAGACTGCGCCGGCGGCGGATCTTCGTCGTAAACCGACATGTCATCGTCGTCCCACCTGGCGGAGAGAGCGTCTTTGGGTTTAGGGTTTTGTTCTTGACCCGCCAATTTCCAACTCGATGAAGACCATGCCTGTATCAAAATAGCCCAAAATCGCCCCAACTTGCAAGCAAGCTCGCGCGGCGCAGATATTTAACCAAACAATTCGGCTTTGGCTTTCGAGCCCCGCTCTTTGCGCTGTGTGGCGCTTTCCGGCACCGTATTCGGTGCCACGGATCGGTAGAAGTCCTGATCGAAGGGACGGGTGCGCACGACTACCGGCATCGGCACGGCATAGCCAAGGACGAGCGCCTGCTGCTTGGGATCGAGTTGGGCCAGCACCGTGCGCAGAGTCTGGCTGCCGGAGACACCGGTAAATACGGCATCAATGTCCTTGTCGTCATTGAGCAGTGCCGTCACCCGGGTGCCAATCTGACTGAGAATTTCGGGATCAATGCCGCTCGGGCGTTGGTCGACGATGAGCAAGGTAACGAAGTACTTGCGCATTTCGCGCGCGATGATACCGAATATGGTTTGCTTCGCCACCTGCGGCGAGAGAAATTTGTGCGCTTCCTCGATGACAATCATCAGCTTGCGCGGCGGCGCCGTCTTTTCCGGATTGGCAATGTACGCCTCGCTCATCTTCACGTAGTTGGCGTGGATGCGCCTGGTGATTATATTGGTGGCAAGCATGTATGAAAGCAGGTTGTTTTGGCGTCCGAATTCGAGCACAATATGCTTGCCCGCTTGAATGTAGGAGAGCAGTTCGTCGATGTAATTTCTCGATGCGTGCTTTCTCAAATAGGCAGTTTTCTGCACCACCGTGTTCAATCGCCGCTGCAATGTCTTGATCGCCGTCGGGTGCCCCTTGTGCATCTCGCAAAATTCGTCGATTTCCTCGCCGGACATATCGAGGAGATGGGTAATCCAATCCGAGCCCAGGCGTTCTTTGACGATGTATGCGTTTTCGAGCGTCGGTTCGGAGAGCGAAAGTTCGCCCCGTAACAGCTCGAGATCTTCAATTTCAATCTGGTCCAGGCCGATTTCCAGCTCGTGCGCGTCGGGTATTCCGCGAGCGCGCGACGATTCGCTGTCGAGACTGAATACGACGACGTCGTTGCCGAAGAGCTGCTTCAACCCTTTTACTCTCGGGGCCGATTTGCTTTCCGACATGGCCTGCCAGCCGTACTCGTTGTGCATGTCAAAGATCAAAACCGAGGCCAGGTCTTTTTTGATCACGCCGCACATGAGGATGCGAGTCAAAAAGGACTTGCCGGTGCCCGACTTTCCGAAGACCCCGTTAGAACGTTCGATGAAACGACTGAGATCCATGCACACCGGTATGTCCATGTTGAGAGGACAACCGATATTGAAATGAGGGTCGCGCTGATCGGCTTCGTTTTCTGCTCCGAAGACCAGCGCAAAGTCCTGGTTGTTCGCTTCGAAGACAGGTGAGAAATGCGAGGGAATTGTCTTCACCGGACGCAACTCGGTATTGCCGGCTGATTTTTCCAGCATCAGCATGGGCTGCACATTCACTGTGCCGAAGGTAGCAGTGCCCGAGAGCACATCCAGCATGAAACCTTCGCTCAGGGGTGGGTTGGTGAGAATTTGTGGATTGGTTGTGGATAGGCTGACATCGGTGAGCATGCTGAAAAAACGGGTGTGCTTGCCTTCGATGACGACAAACCGGCCGACGCGCAACTCCTCGACAGAACGCGCCGGATCCAGGCGCATCTCCAGCCCTTGCGACAGAGAGCCCTGCGTAATGATCCCCAGGTAGTTAGGTTTTTTCTTCGACAAGGATCCAGTTTTCCTACGTAGGGGCGAGGCATGCCTCGCCCCTACAGATTATGTACTGAATCCCAGCTTGCTGGCAAACAAACGAACCGCGTCGCTCTTCTGCTCAGCCGTGTAAGATTTTTTGTCGATTATGTCGCTCTCGTCTTGGCCTTTGTACTGTGTGAGAACGTAGGTTGTCGGTTCGCTCATGCTGCGTTCCAGACGGATGACGTTGCCTTGCGTGTCGGTGGCGCCCACCACTCCCCAGATGCCGTCGAGAGACTTGACGATGTCGTCCACCGTGTGCGGCCATTGCGGGCGGGTGATGTACATGTGTTCCCTCACTGCAAGCACATATGTCGCGGGAAATGACCATTTCCACAGGCTATGGTAGCGGCGGGCAAGCCCGCGTTTTAAAAAGACTGTCCGGAGGGGGACTTGAACCCCCACGGTTGCCCACACGCCCCTCAAACGTGCGCGTCTACCAATTCCGCCATCCGGACATAGACTCGTCTTGGGAGGACCATTCGGCGTGCATCCGTTGTCAGATGCAACACCTATAGACCTTCGAGGCAGTAGTTTAACAGCGGCCTCTAAGCCACTGTCAATACTGTCCATTTTCATGATAACAAACGGAGGCGTTCTTTCCGATCGCAAGTTCGTCCCTGAAGATCGGCAGCTCAGGCGGCTTACCGTTACTCGTCGGTTGTGAGACAATGTGGATTGGAACTGTCGAAAAGAGCCGGAATTCAGGTAAAGAACGAAACGTAAAGTGGAACCCCTACGGCTCAGACTCGTCAATCCAGGCAGTTTCCAGGCTTCGAGCCAAGCAAAAATTTATCTTGTCGTCAGATAAAATATATGCTAAGGGGAATATGTTAGGTACCTCGAAATGGAAGTCTCCCCATGATTGAAATGACTGTTGCTGGAATCGCCCTGGACGCGCGTACCGGGCACCCAATAGTTGTGCTGAACGATTCCAGCAAACGTCGCGCTCTCCCAATCTGGATAGGCATGTTCGAAGCTAACGCAATCACCCGCGCTCTCGAGAATTACAAGCCTGAGCGTCCGATGACGCACGACCTTTTACTCAGCAGCATCCAACAGCTCGGCTACAAAGTAAAACACATCGAAATCAACGAGCTTTCATCCAACACATACTTCGCGACGATCGTGGTGCAAATCAACGATCCCAACAACAAGGTGGAAGCGACCAAAGCAATTGACGCTCGCCCCTCCGACGCAATTGCGCTGGCGCTGCGGGCCAAAGCGCCGATTCTGGTCGCCGCACAAGTCGTCGCTGAGGGAACAATTCCGGCCGATTTCGAGAAAGATGAAGAAGAGGCTGAAGAGTTCAAAAAGTTTGTCGATGGCCTAAAAGCCTCCGACTTCAAAAAGTTTCGTGGTGAGGGAACAAATCCCTCCGACATGGGCCCGGGACGGGCCTCGGGCGACTAGCCACCACGAGCGCGATACCACGGATGGTAGCGGCGGGCGATAGCCCGCCTTTTTGTTATCGCTTGAGCGCTTTCTGCAACGCGGCTTCCAGCGTGGCGATTTTCGCTTCCAATTGCTTCTCGCGGTCGCTTTGCACTTGTCCGAGCATCTTTTGGTCTTGGGCTTCCCACTCCTGCAGCGTTTGGTTGCTCGCTGCTTTGGCGCTGTAGCGGCCGGCAAGCATGCCGAACGTGCACAGGACGCCGAAGATGTAGCCGCCGATGATTACCGCGCCTTCGGGCAGGCTCATCTGTGCACCGAAAAGATTCACTGGCTCCGGCGTGCCGTTGATCACGCCAAGCGCGACCGCGATAACACTGCCGACGAACAGCACGATGATCCCGATGTTCTTCATAGACGCGGTAGCTCCCCTGAGTCCAATTTTTCCAACAGCCGTTGCATATCGGCGGGCGGCGGCGCCTCAAATTCTAACAGCGCTTCGCTCACAGGGTGAGTGAAGGAGAGATAAGCTGCATGTAACGCATGCCCGGCGAGCCCGAGAC
>DATNQY010000277.1:0-15682 GCA_036703785.1 Candidatus Obscuribacterales bacterium | reverse complement strand
CGAAGATTGGCAACCCGGCACACTGTGCGAAGAAAAGTTTACAAACCGCCCGCCGAGTTGGGATAATAGATCTAACTATGAGATCACTCACACCCCAATGCCTGTGTCTGGCGACTGTACTGCTGCTCTCGCCATATATGCAAGCCGTGACGGCACAGCCCGGCTATGCGGAGGGTCAATCGCCACCGCCCAGCCAGATGCCGCCGCCTGATCAAGGAGCAGCCGATGGTCGGTTTTCAGCGCCCATGCAATATGAGCATCCGGATCAATTCAACGTGCCGCCGCCCGCCGCTGCACCATATGCAGTGCCTGCGCAAACATCCGTGCCGCTAGATCGTGATGCGCAAGAATGCGCAAGTTATCTCGAAAAGATGAACACGATTATCCAAGAATACGATCAGACAGTGAGCAGTACTTTGATCGGGCCGCAAGGAATCAATCTCGATGAAGGTGCCCAACGCGCAGCTGCGCTGAGGACGCTGAAGCTTGCTCGTCAGCTAAAGAAAATACACCCGCCCAAAGAGATCGCCGAAGAGCATAAGCAACTGGCAGCATCGTTGCCGACGTTGCATGATTTTTTCCAGTTGAGCAGCCCGGGTTCGGATAGCTTCAACAAAGGGCTTGCGCTCGCCGACCAGGTACGAAAAACGCTCGACATCTATCACCAGGGTGTAGTGAATATGATCGGCAGGCATGCGCTCAATCCAGCGCTTGATCCCGTCGCCGCCGAACAGCAGGCAGTGACGAATCGGGCGATGCAAGGCATTCAAGACTGGACAAATCAAGCCGCCGGCGCTATTAATGACGGTTTACAACGACTCATGCAACAGCCCGGCGCAGCGCCTCCTCAACAAAACCCATCCTCAGGCGCAGGCGCACAGTACCGGCAGCCATCCGGACAATCACCAGGACCACAACCATGAATAAAGTCGCGTCATTACGGAATCAGCAGTGGATCTACGTCAAGCGTCCCACCGGACGGGTATCGGAAGAAAATTACGAGTTGGTAGAGACGGAGCTTTCCGGAAAGCTGTCAGCCAATGAAGTGATTATCCGGGCCGAATACATAAGCGTCGATCCCTACATGCGCATTCAACAGGCAGAGCGCAACACGTACGACCCGCCACATCCGCTCGGCATTGTCCAACGTGGTGGCGTGATTGGACACGTCGTGGACAGCGAGAGCCACCAGTTCAAACCCGGGGACTGGGTGCTTGCTTACAGCGGATGGCAAATGTATGCCAAATGCCATGCCGGCGAACTACAAAGGCTCGATCCTCAACTCATCAATCCTATCAGCACCGCGCTTGGTGTCTTGGGGATGCCGGGACGAACAGCTTGGTTCGGATTGATGGAAGCGGGCAAGCCAAAACCAGGAGAAACGGTTGTCGTGTCCGGCGCCGCCGGTGCAGTTGGGTCTCTTGTCGCACAATTCGCCAAGCGGGCGGGCTGCCGCGTGTTCGGCATCGCCGGTGGTGCCAAGAAATGCCAGTTCTTGAAAAAGCGACTTGGTTTGGACGGCGCGATTGACTATCGGCAGTTTCACGACTGGCAACCATTCAGCGACGCAATTGCTGAAATCACAGGTGGTGTCGACATTTACTTCGACAACGTGGGTGGGATGGTTACCGACGCCGTAATGCCCAACATCAAGCGGCGCGCCCGCGTGGTTATTTGCGGTGCTATTAGCCAATACGAGGGCGAACTCGACAAGCCCGATCTCGCTCCACGTTTTCTGCAGCATCTTATTTTCCAGCGTGCCACCATTCAGGGCATCCTCGCGCGCGACTACACCAACCGCATGGATGAGATGCTGAACATTGTGGGTCCCTGGGTGCGAAATAAGGAAATCCTGTTCGAAGAAACCATCATCGACGGCTTCGAAAAACTACCCGAGGCGCTGAACAGTCTCTTCGAAGGCAAGAACCTCGGCAAGCTGCTCGTTCGAGTTTAATGACTCAAAATATCGTTTAACGTAGAGTGTGCCTGCTCTTTTACATCCGGCCACTGCTCCGAGTCATCGGCGCATTTCTTCAGCAACTGTCCGGCTTCCGCACTGCGCCCGAGCTTACCCAGCAAACGTCCTCGTTGCACATTCAGCAGCACCACCGACTTCGGGTCTGAAGCTTGTTGCGCAGCCTTGTCCAATGTCTGTTCGTAATTGCTGATGTCGTCGTGTCCGCCGAAATCCAGCATGGGATCTGTAAGTCGCAAAAGCAAACCAGTTTCACCCATTATCACGTCCGGGTGCTTATTGCTAAGATCCTGAAATTGATTCAAATAATCGGCCGCATTGCCGTCGGGCAGCTTATCCGCACACACAGCGAGTTTGGCCAGGTAAGGGATCAGCGTTTCGCTATCCGTGCCCATAAGCTGTTGGCGTAGCGCGACGCTCTCCTTCAGGAAGGCCATTGCCTCCGTCCATCTTTCGCTGTCGAATGCGCCGTTAGCGTCTTGGTCGACAATCGCCAATCTCTGTTCGGCGTCGGCAGGCGGATCTGATGCAGTCCCATTGCCCGTCACCGTATTCGATACCGTGTCAAACGCATTTGCCGAGCGCCGCGGCACGAGCAATCCCATTGCTCTATCTTTCTGTGCTTTCACTTTCATCTTGTGACTCATTTCGTTGGTGGCCAGCACCAGGCTGCCAACTACTACGACGCACATCACGCATCCTACCGTCAGAGATATTAACCAACCGACCAGACGGTAGTTAGTACCGGACCTCCGCATCGACATGGATAGAGGTTGATTGCTCAAAGCCTGCGCCGCCAACTCATGCGCCGTTAGCCCGGCGTACGAACTCTGCGTGGGGGCCGATTGCGCTTCGCTGGTGCTCTTAGGCGCACTGGCGGTGGCGTCAGTCTGTTTCGACGGCTTTATAAGCCCCGCATATGAAGCGCGCGCAGCATTGGGCGCACCACTCATGGCCTTCGCCACCTCTCGTCCAAACTCCGCCATGCTTTGATGCCGATTGGCAGGCTCTTTCTGAAGCGCCTTCATGACGACCACTTCCAACTCCGCCGGCACGTAAATGCCGGCATTGACCTCCTTGAACGAAAGCGGTGTTTCGTGGAGATGCTTGGTGATTGTGTCGATGGTGGTGGGACCTTGCAATGGCGGCCGTCCGATGAGCGCTTCATACATAACGCAACCAAGCGAATAGATGTCGGTTCTTTGATCCAGCGCAAGTCCGCGACACTGTTCGGGACTCATGTACAGAGGACTGCCGAGCACAGCACCGGTTGTGGTCAGGTGTTGGTCTTCGTTCTGGGTCAGCAGCTTCACCAGTCCGAAATCGACGATTACCAAATAATCCTTCACGCCATCTCGCTCAACGAGAACAAAGTTGCCGGGCTTGATGTCTCGATGAACAACCTTATTTTTGTGCGCGTGCTCGAGTGCATCACATGCCTGTTTGAAAACGGCCTGAAACCGCGTGAGTGACAGCGGTCCGTCGGCTTTGATCGTTTGATAGAGAGTTTTGCCGTCGAGATAGTCCATCGCCAGGTAAAACTGGTCTTCCCCGACCGGCCCAAAATCGTAAACGGCGATGATATTGGGATGTCGAAGCTGACTGGCGGTTTCAGCTTCTTGCCTGAAGCGCTTGAACTCCATCGGATTAGTGGCGGCATCGCGCAACAACATTTTCAGCGCGATGGTTCGAGAAATGTGCAGATGCTGCGCCTTGTAAACGACGCCCATTCCGCCTCGACCGGCAATCGAGTCGATGCGGTAGCGGTCGGCAACAATGCTACCGACCTCGAGATAATCTTGCGTGGCAGATCCCGTTTCAGGCGCCAAGGCGATACGACCCTCCCTACTTATCTTTGCCCAGTTCTATATTGATATGACAAAGCGCGGCGGCGTATTTGATTAACTGTGCCGAGGCTCGCCAGCGGCGGCTTTGCAGCCACCGGGACGACAGGGGCCAGCATTTAATCCAAGTCCCGGCATCAAGCCGGCTTACGCCCGCCCTACCATGTAGTCACTTAACGCGCACGAGTGCCAGCGAGTGCGGCTGTAGCACGAGCGTCAGCGTCGGTGAGTCGCCGCCGCTCAACTCCTGGGTCTGCGGCAGGGGCAATGTGCCTGCAGCCAGCAGCTCTTTCTGCTGTTCGCGCGTCGGGAAATTGGGTTTGCCCATGGCTTCCCATTTCGCCAGCGGCGAACCATGCTGAGCATCAACGATCTGAACCGTGCAATTCTGCTGAGGCTTGACACCACTCAGGTGCAATTTGATTTGCTTCGGCGCGCCGGTTTCACCTGGTGGCACATAATTCCACGCCGCGATTGCCAGCGATCCATCCGGTGCTCGCGTCGCCAAAGCGGACGTTGATTGCAGAGGCAAACGCTCATTACCGAGTTGATGCAACAAAGCCATCGCGTTGAATGCCGCCTTCGGGATGCTGCCGGTGGCAATTAAACCGAAGCCACCATAGAAAGGCTTATCGGGGACACCGCCTTCCTCGAATACGTCCGAGAAGGTCCATAGCGACATCTCATTGGTGAGTCCGTCGCATTGGCGAACAGTATTTGCCAACCATGGTCCCATAAAAGGGGAGTCGGTGACGGGCACCTCGTTAAAGAAGCTCGCGTTGAACTCGCTCCACACAATCGGCAAATTCGGCATCGCCGATGCATTCACTTGGTCGTGTACTTTTTTCACGGCGCGTGCCACCATATCGCGACGCGGAATGTTTTCATCGGTGCCGAAAACATCCTTGGACGTGTCATTGGCATAAACATGCGTCGAAACAAAATCGACGGGCACGTGATTATTCGAGCAGTGAGCAATGAAACGATCGATCCATGCGGCCTGAGCAGTTGATGGTCCACCAACGCGCAAGCGTGGGTTTACCTTTTTGATGGCCTGCGCGGTGACATCATAAAGCTGATAGTACGTGGACTCTTTCGGCTCGCCAAGCCAAAAGCCGATGTTTGGCTCGTTCCACACTTCGAAATACCATTTCGACACTTCATCGATGCCATAACGATCGATAAGGTGTTTGCTGAAGGCGCTGATCAAATCGCCCCACTGACTCCAGTCCTTCGGTGGTGTCACGATCGGCTTATACCAGAAGGGAAACTCTGTTGGAGTGGAAGCAAGCTTCTTAGGCATGAAGCTCAACTCGACGTACGGACGAATGCCGTTCGCCAACAAGCCGTCATAAATCTGATCAACGTAAGTGAAATTGTAAGCCGGCTTGCCGTCCTTGTCCTCATCATAGACTGCTACGTCATCATCGAAGATGCCATGAAAACGCACATATCGCGCATCAACAATGCTCTTCGTCTTGCGCAGATCATTGCGATAGCTCTCGCGCAATGACAAAGTCGCGCGGCAAGATCCAAACATGTGCTCCCAAAAATGAGGAAAGGGCGTCGTCGGTGCGGATGCATTAACCTCCACCACCTCAGCAGGCGCCGCGCCAATTTCCGAGAATGCGGAAACGGGAGTCAACATCAGACCAGACACCGCCAAAGACAGAAGCAGGCAAGAAGGTTTACGCATGATCAACACCCCCACGGATTGCGGGTGTCATTTTAAACCGTTTGCAACCTGAAGCGAACAGGGCGGCGCATCGAGCCGCCTTTGCACGTCGTTCCGCAGGGACGGGGCGGCGCATCGAGCCGCCTGAGTTCTTTACAGTTCCAGCCAGCTCACAACCTGGAAGTTCGACAAGTTCTCGACGCTAGCAGTTGTCGTGGTGGTCTTCGTAATTGGCGGATTCCACATCAGCGACTGATCGGTGGAAAGATTACGATCATAATGGAAGGCGCCGCCGCCAACAATATTCACGCTGTTTCCGATGGCAGCCCCGTATAGAGCGCCCAGCCCAGAAATTTTCACCGGAGCGTTGGGTGCGTAGATGACGCCTGTCAGTCCGCCTTGCCCTGTCAAGTTGACGTTGCCACTGCCGCCGTACCAGATGCGGAAATTTGCCGGGTCGCCGCTGCTATTGGTTATTCCTTGTCCAGCAATCGAAATGCCGTTGCTGCTGCCGCTTCCCTGGATATAAAAGTTGACCGGTCCATCAGCTGTAATGTTGATCGTGGACTGTCCGGACATACTCAATGAATTGAGAACATAATCGCCTGGTTGGCTGATGTTCAAAGACTGCTTGCCGGTTAAATTGACGGTTCCGAGATTGGTGGCGGTTGAGGGTGCCGACGGCACCGGCGGTAGAAGCTGTTGCGCATTGGTAGCCGATTGAACCGTGCCACCACTTCCTGATACTCCGCTCACAAGTCCATTGGAAGAGATGGCACCGGAGACAGTCGAAACACCATTGCTGGTGACTACTGTTTGAGTTGTGCTTCCGGCAGGAATTGAATCAACGGCAACATTTCCGCCGATAGTTGTGGTGCCGTCAAGGACAACCGCGGTGTTGCTGCCGATGTTGCCGCCGGTATTGGAAAAACCGGCGGCCGTGTTGGTCGGGTCAAAACTGTTGGTCGTGATGCCACCTGATGCCGTCAAAGTCTGCTGGGAAAACAGTGCGTTAGTGAAGATGCCTTGCGCCGGGCCGTTAACCGTCGTTGTTGTTGTTTCCGTCTGTGTTCCGGTTTGGTAGATTGGCTTGAGAATGACGCGCACTTTCTTTTTGTATACACCATTGGTGACGGTGGCAGTCACGGTTCGCCAGCCGTTGCCGCCTGTGATTCCAGCAACCGAATTATTGACGTCCGCCAGCGGGTCGTATAGGTAACTATATGTTGGTGCAGCTATGTTGTCACATTCGACAGTGCCACTGAAGCCAGAACTCATAACGGTCGAAGGAACACCCACCGTCATTCCATCCAGACTCGATCGATTGTTCGGATCATTTAGTTGGCAGACAGACCAATCGAGTGCCGCTTCCGCTTGAGCGCGTGAGACGTCCGAAAAACGGCTGGTCATCATGGCCTTGAGCGACGGCATCATCATCGCCGCTGCTGCTGTCGTCGTGCACACGACGACTATGCTCATGAGCAAAGCCGCTGCGATGACGAAGCCACGTTCGCGCCGCACCGCGAATCCATTTTGGTGACGGCAAACGTTGGAATAGACCTTATGCTGCTTTTTCATGGAGTACCACCAGTTACGGTCGAGGGTTGTCCGATCGCTGTTGCCACAGCGTTATTGCGGAGAAATACTTCAGTCTTAAAAGCAATGGGCTGAACCGAGATGTTCTTGGACTGCAGACTCACTGTGTTGTGATGTCGAACTTCCAAATTAATGACGACGCCGGTGAAATTCGCTACGAAAGCACCGCTGGGCGTTGTCACCGGTGTAATCGAATCTTGAGGCGTTCCTTTGGAATCAGTTTTATCGATAAACTGGAATACCTTCGGGACATTGTTTGCATCAAGAGGACCAATAATGCCGGTAAGAACTGTCTGTCCGGAAATGCTGTGTGCCTTCGGGTCATAGCCTGTGGTTGCATAACCCGGGAAGCAGGAGTACTGCATCATGTATTCACCGGGATTGTTCGGATCGGCCATCACCATATAGACGTGAGTTTCCACGTTGTCTTGGATGGTGCTGGTTGCAGGCGAGCCGGAGCCGACGGGAATCTCGGTGGGCCAACCGACATTGGCTGAGTTCCACGCATGCACGCCGTTCGAATCATTATGGTTGTCGCCGATCGGCACTTGCACAATTAAGCAAGTATTGCTCAGCGTGTAGGGCGTCGAACCCCAGGTGCTGGGCCATCCTGCCGGCGGAGATTCACCGTTTCCATATATAGGATCGCGAGTGCACGGAAATTGATCGGATCCCTGCGTCATGGTGAGCGCCGGTGTCACGGAATTGTCTGTGACGTCCGTTCCATAAACATCACCAAGGGAGCGTCCTTCGCGCACGTCTTTGCCGATGCGATCTTTGATCAAGCGCACCGCATCAGTGGTGTCCGTCATATTGCTGATTTTGAAACTCTGCTTGAACACCGTGATGCTCGATGCCATCAAGGCGGCCATCACGACGCTCATTACCGAGGCGGAGATTAGTGTTTCAACAAAGGTAAAGGCAGACTTGGTGCGTTTTACGTGTGAATTCCGGTTTGAGAAACTTGCGTGTCCACGAGGTAAGTGTGTTGACCAGTGCTGTCTTGCCATTGTACGTTCACCTTCACATCGAGCAGATCATTGGTAGTGTTGCCTGGTGCCAGATCCGTAATCGTTTCAGCAACAGTTCCATTGAAACCGCTCGTCAGCGTCGCGGACTGATAGCTCATTCCGGACGTTGAATCTGTATTCCGCAGTAGAGGCCGCGGAAACATCGATATAGAAGGATCGGCAGGAAAGGTGTACAACGGCAGCGATTGCGATGCCGTTGTTCCGCCATTGAGGAAGCTTTTCAGCTTCGAGTAGTTGGAGTCGCGCACGTTGTCGATGACTTCTTGCGCCATGTCCGCCGCCAGAATCTGGTTCTGGTTTTGCGTGCCATGCCTATATAAAGAAGCCATCGTGGACAACGAGCCGGCTACAGCCGTCATGCAGATGCCTGCCGCCACTACGACCTCGACCATCGAGGAACCTCGGGTGGAAAGCTGACGGGCGCCTGCTTGAGGGGTTTTATTAACTCTGGGGTGTTTGTAACTCATGCAGGTTACTGTATCGCCGAACATGTACACGAAACAATACGGTTTCCCGCACCGAAGTGCAGTTTTTATGACGAGACAAATGTCTACAAAGCAAAGCCAAGCCGGATTTACAATCCCGGGCACCACATATAGTGTCACATCCGTTTTCTGCATCGATTTTTGCACTGTTCCTTGGCAAATCCCATTGCTGGGTCTAAGATTAAAATGGAATCCATTGGAGGTTTGTTCATGCGCGCAACATTGCTCTTAGCCTCATTTGCAACAGCGCTCACGCTATGTTCAGCCCCGCTTGCTGCCGTCTTCGCCAACCCGGGTATCGCCCAGGATAAGGTTGCGAAGCACGGTGCGAAACTGCCGAAAATCACCACGGCAGACCTCAAAGCCAAGCTGGACAAGCACGAGCCGCTTACGCTAGTTGAGGCGCTCGACGCTGATTATTACAACAACTGGCATTTGCCGGGCGCGGTGCGGATGACCGATCCCGACAAGAATGCCGCGAAGCTGCTTCCCGACAAGAATGCGGAAATTATCGTTTACTGCATGAACGTGTTTTGACACGAGTCAGATAAGGTCGCCCGTGCTTTGGCGACCATGGGTTATTCGAACGTGACTGTATATTCCGAAGGCAAGGAAGCCTGGAAAAAAGCGGGCTACCCAACTGAGAAGGGCAAGTCATAGTAGCTGCGCACGTTCTTCAATATAGATGGAGCCGCCGCCTACCGTCCCTGAACGGAGGCGGCGGTATTCCGTCTATCGGGCAACCGGTGGCAGAGCCAAGCGAGGCATTCAATGCAGCAGACCACTAGCCAAAACATTAATCCTGGACAGACAAACCGAATTACTGTTGATGAGATTGTGAAACGTCAGCAGTCAGGTGAGAAATTCACATTCATTGATGTGCGAAATCCAAAGGCATGGGCTGAATCAGATTCAAAACTTCCGCAGGCTACCAGCCTGCGTTCGTATTACCCGGTCAATTCGCCGGGAACCACCACGCCAGCCGCCGACGGCGCGCGCATCAGGTAAATCTTCGTCAGCGCCAGATCGAAAAATCCCATCACAGCCACCGGCAAAACGATGTGCACGATCGGGACAAAGCCGGCCACGAGGTTGGCGACCGTAAACATCACATAGTAGCCCAGTATTTGCCACGAGTAGCCGGTAACCAGGTTGTTACTTTCTTTGATCGCTTCAACCGGACCCATGTTGCGATCTACCACCAAATATGGTGCCATGCAAGTGCGCACCGCTATAAAAATTCCCGGCAGCACAAAGAACAGGGAGCCGACAAAAGTGGCGGCGCCGATCAAGAAATTGACGATCAGGAAATTCCAAAACCAGGGCGTCGCTTTTGTCAGTTCGGAAAATGGTGGGTGCTCACCTGCAGCAAGTTTGAGCAAGATTCTTGTCCAACCGACCCGAATAAGGTTATATACGACGGCAAAAGCGAAGCAGCCGATAACCACCACGGGCCAGATAGCCAGCATCGATTTGGGATTGGTGAGAGCGGCTGCGCCAAGCACGATAACCGAGATGATACTAACCGGCACTGCCACTAGAATCAACGGCACATAGATGAGAATCGCCGGCACGCCCAGAGTAAGTAGGAGATTATCCTTGAAAGGCTCCCAGGCACTCTTCACCATGTCGATCGGTGGAATATCCCTGCGCGTCATTACCATAGTGAAAGCTCCGTGTTGCTATCATGGCCAGGCTCCCTACTTATTATAGTCCTATGCGCAAGTCTGTCACGCCGGTTACCAAGTGTAGCCGCGCCGTGTTGCCAATCCTTCTAATTTAATACTCTTACGGCAAGCCAGTGAAACAATGGGCGATTGTTCAGTCGTTGACTGAGGCATCGCTGACTCACCACATATGGTGGCACTTCGTGCTTGCCGCAACATAGCGGGCTTTCGCCCGCCGCTACCATCGATAACACCATCCATATAGGAGTACGACTATGTCTAAAACAATCTTCCTAACCAGCGGTACAGGATACATTGGACTTGCCGTCGCAAAAGCAGCCAAAGCGGCAGGACACGATGTCACGGCACTTGCGCGTTCTGGCGCTGCCGCCGCTCGCTTGCAGGAATTCGGCGTTAAGCCGCACCACGGCGACCTGAAGAAGCCGGAAACTTTCCGTGATGTGCTCAAGCAATTCGATGTCGTCATTCACACCGCCGCCACCAACGATCGGGACTTCAGTTCAGCAGATGAGCAAGCGGTAGTCACCATCATCGATGCACTCAAGGGCACCGACAAAGTCTTCATTTACACCAGCGGCGTTTGGGTGCTTGGCAATACTGGCGATAAGCCCGCCACAGCGGACACTCCGGCCAACCCAGCCAAGTTGGTGGCATGGCGACCACCGGTAGAGCAAAAAGTCCGCGATGCAGCCAAACAAGGAGTACGTTCTTCAGTAATTCGTCCGGGCGTAGTATACGGACATGGTGGTGGCATCGTCGGCCAATATTTTGCACATGCCAAACAACACGGCGAAGCTATCTACATCGGCAACGGCGAAAACCGCTGGTCAGTCGTGCACGTGGACGATCTCGCACATCTCTACCTGCTGGCAGTGGACAAAGCTCCAGCAGGCAGCGTATTCCATGCCACCAACGATCAGCCCGTAAAACAAAGCGCAGTGGCTGAATGGGTGGCACAGGCTGCCGGCGTCCCCGGCAAAGTAAAGAGCATCACACCCGAGCAAGCGACCCAATCGTGGGGAGCATATGTGGAAGGCTTGCTGCTCGATCAATACATTCAATCACCGCACGCCAAGCGCACCCTAGGCTGGGAGCCGAAAGCGCCAAGCCTTGCGGAAGATTTGAAGCAAAATGCGAGAGAGTTCGCTGCGCAAACAAAATAAGATCGGGTAACAGGGGAAACAGACGCCCGGGCCATGCCCGGGCGTTTCGTCACGTTGATGTTAGTTTTTCAGTCCGTTGAAAGCAGTCCGCACTGCTTCATCGTCTCCCTTGATGCCTGCGAGATCCACCATGATCAATCGAGCTTGTATGTCTTGTGGAAAGTCGGCGATGATTTGCTTGCAGCCGCGTTTCACCCGATCCCAATCTACTTTGGTGTCGTCGCTAAAAATGTTGTGGTAGTAATTGGTCGCCTGGTAAATCGCTTGGGCATAAAACTCGTCGCCTTTCGCGCCGCCGATTCGATCGGCACAACTCTTCGCGAATGAGGACAAATTGTCGTCGGCGAGATACCAGCCGGCTGGCGTGAGTTCGCCGGCTCTCAGCTCCAAAGTTTTATACGCCGGCCACAACCGCCGACATTCCTCGACAAGCTTGAGGTAGTTTTCCTTCTGATCGTCATCACTCTTCGTGGAATCTTTTTCAGAGTCACGCTCGTTAGCGATCTCGGCGAAAACTTCAAATGCTTTCGGGCATTGCCGCTTGATGCCCGGATCATCATCGACGAGTCTTTGTGCTTCGGCAATTCTCGCTTTATACAATTGAGCCTGTTGCTCGCTCTGCTCGTCATCGGTATCGGTCTGATTTGCAGACGCATCCCACAAGTAGCATTTTGCCAGCGCCAACCGAGCGACAGGTGAATGCGGCTTTTCGGACACCCATTGCTTAAACCGACCAATAGTTGTTGCCAATTCTTGTTTGTCGCCTGATTTGTATTCATCTTCCAGCGCATCGTAAAACTCATCAAGTTTCCAAAAACCTTCAGGAGTACGTTGTTCGGATTTGCGCAGTGTCTGCGCGGCAGCATCGAGTGCACCATAGTCTTGGGCTTCGAGTTGATCGTGCACTTGAGGCGTATTGTCCTCATCGCGGCGGCCTGATTGCAGTCCCTCGGTCAACTGTGCAAGAGCATCCAGTTCGCTATCCTTATTAGCGCGCAATGCCCGAAGATAAGCGTCGATGGCGTCTTTGTAGTTGCGCTCGTACGCCTTTGCTCGAGCCATCATTGTATAAACAGTCCACTCTTCCGCTTTGGCCGATGGATTTGTCTCCAGCGCTTTCCTCGCGCGAGCGAACGTGGCGTCCGCTTTCTCGGGCATGTTCATATCCGCATAAATCAACCCGAGATGAGCCAGTGCATTTGCAGCTTGTTTGCTGGTGGCACCAAACGCTTTCTCAGCTATGCTCGCTGCCATCTCCTCGTCTTTGATGCCCGGAGTCGCGCCCGGATCCTTAACGTATGCTTCATGCTGAGAGAGAGCACGAGCCTGGTGCAGGTCAATCAATTCGGACGCTTCATCGGAATTGGGCGGCGGGTCGCCAGGCACCAGCGCGATCGCTTCTTTGATCTGTTCGTCACCGTCGTCCGGATCATCATTGTTGTACAGCAGCGTTGCATAGTCGCGATGCATTCGCATCTTCACAGCCACCGGCGCTTTCGCTTCGTCCGCCTCGGCGAGTGCTTTCTTGATTAATGTTTCGCCGCCATCTCGATCTTCGCTAAACTGCTCCGTGCCTTTGTCGAAATCCTGCTTCCACTGCGGAGGAAACAACATTGGACCAACCACCGGCTCGAGAGCAATCCAGACCGCCACCGGCAACCCAAGGAGAACGAGCACCGCTGCAAAAATCATCAGCTTGACGATTTTCGCCTGCTTATCGGGGTGCTGTTTGTCTCCAACGGACACGGGATGCCTTCCATTAATTACCAGGCAGTTTCCTGGTCTACACTAGCATACATGCTATCAGCGGGCGGAACGCGTTCCGTAGCGGCTGGCGGAAGCCCGCTTACCGAGCGTCGCTCTCACGTTGGATATCGACGGCAGCAAACACGGAGATATCAGGAGATAATTCAAGGGTGTCCCGAGGTGCACTCGATGAAGAACCTGGCAGCTCTCCCTGCAATGGTGGCATTAATCCTCTTCTTGCCAGTTATCGTGTCCCAAGCGCAAGCTCACGTCTATGAGGGACAAGTGGATTTCGCAAATACCGATGCCACCATCTCCGAAACTGCACTCAGCATCGAGTGGGACCATTGGCGCAATCACGTCGTGCATGCCGCCTGGACGAAGTGGGGCGAACTTCTCGCAGGTGGATTGTCGATAGGTCCGCTCAAAGTGAGCGCCGGCAACGGTCCAGGACACAATTTCCCTGTCGGCACACGCGCCACGTTCCACTGCAGTATCACCAGAGACCGTCGAATTGAAGATTTATCACTCACCGAGTCGTCAGGGGATCCGCAGTTCGACCGACTAGTATTGGCGAGTGTTCGATCGTTGCAAGGTAGCCGCGCTCTGTCCTTTCCTAAAGGTTCGCAAAGAGCAAGTGTGGAGCAATCGGGCACCTTTCGTATCGGGAAAACGGCGTTCCACGAGGCGCGATTCAGCGATGTAGAGCAAACCTCGCTGCACTAAACGTTGTTTACCTCTGATGATTTTTGGCTCCAATTGAGCGAAGATATGGCATTCAGTCACCAGGCGAGGCGACAATGCCAAGAGCGATTTCGATTTGGTCTCTTACTATGCTGCTTATTATTGTAGCGGCGGGCGGGAGCCCGCTCTTTCCTGCCGCCCACGCAGAAGAGTCTGCCAACCAATCCTCCCCTTCCTCCTCTCTCAAGTGGAAGAGCTCTAAAATTTCCGAGCGCCGCAAGACATATTCTGTCGACATCGACATTCCGAAATTCGAGGAGACAGATCCCGACGTCGCTGCCGTCAATAGCGAAATCAGAAAAATCGCATTGAAAGCAATGAATGAAACGATCAAAGACTTCCATCAATTCAGGACGCATAGCAAATCGCCGGACGATAATAGCTTCAATTGCACCACCGAGGTAAAACTCGCGCAGCCGAATCTCATCAGCGTCACTTTTAGCCTCGGCGAAGAATCAATCGATCTGCCGCACGGCTCGCACTGGAATCAAACGCTCAACTATCAGTTGCATCCACTGAAGAAATTGACTCTCGACTCAATCTTCTTGCCAAAGTCGGGTTATTTGACGAAACTCGCAGAATTATCCAGAGCCGACCTGACGAAACAGCTACAAGGTGACGGCTTCAACAAAGAAAAAATGATCGAAGGCACCAACCCCAAAACTCCTTCCAATTTCAAAAATTTCGCGCTGACAAAACAAGGATTGTACTTCGATTTCAACCAGGATCAAGTCGCCAATTACGAAGCCGGCGACCAAGAAGTCACCATTCCCTGGTCGAAGCTGAAGACCATGTTGTCACCGGATACGCCTGTATATAAACTTTCCCAACAAGGAAAATAATCGTGATTGAAGGAAAGACGCTCAGTTTGCAACAGCAGTACGCATCAAACAGCATCTGTTTCGGCTGTGGACCTGCCAACAAAGATGGCTTGCACATCAACAGTTTTCCCGAGGGCGACACGCTAGTTTGCGATTGGACGCCCGAGCCGAAGTATCAAGCATTTCCTGGCGCTCTCTACGGCGGATTGGTCGGCAGCTTGCTTGATTGCCATTGCAACTGGACGGCTTCGTGGCATTTGATGAAACAGAATGGATTGGACAAGCCACCAGCGACGGTGACAGCCGAATACACCGTCAAGTTTATGAAGCCGACTCCTTCGGATCGCCCACTTCGGCTGGTGGCACGCGTGGTGCAAGCCGGTGAGCGCAAAGCCAGCGTCGAAGGCCAGCTTTTAGCGGACGGCGAAGTGTGCGCCACTTGCACCGCCACATTCATCGCCGTTAAACCCGGCCACCCGGCGTACGGGCGCTGGTAAGCTTGAACGGGTAACGGCGGGCACAAGCCCGCTGTGCGAGCACCTATATAAAGGTAGGTCCTGATGCCGGCCCGCCCTAATTCCACAGCTTTTCCACGTTTAGCCAGTATCGTCCAATCACGCGTTAGGCAAAAGGGGAACCAGAATGGCTTTGAGCAATAGCCTTTGGCTTGCACAGGTTAAGCAAACCGCACAGCAGCGGGCGTTTTCGAACACAGAGCACGCATCAGCAGCTCGGGCGCGGTTCGACCAGCAGCTAACCAACCTCAACGAGACGCGAATACGCGCAGGAGCGCCCCGAACAGCCAACCAGTTCTTGCGTGGCGGCAAAGACGCGCCACGGTAGGTTCCGTCGCTTTTAATCTTTGGGTATAATTCCTCTATCTCGTGCGCCCTTAGCTCAGCTGGATAGAGCGT
>DATNQY010000276.1:0-6574 GCA_036703785.1 Candidatus Obscuribacterales bacterium | reverse complement strand
CTTGCTGGCGGGCGCGGCCATCAACCACGTCTTTCAGCTCTTGTCCGGCACGGAACGCGGGCACGCGGCTGGCAGGAATGCGCAGCGGAGCGAGCGTTCTCGGGTTGCGGCCGGTACGGGCTTGGCGTTGACGGCGCTCGAAAGTGCCGAATCCGACCAAGGTAACCTTTTCGCCTTTGGCAAGAGCACCAGTCATGGTGTGAATCAGGGCTCTCAGCGTGTCTCCGACTTCGGTTTTCGGTTGGCCGGTGAGTTCGGCGATATCGCTGATCAGGTCAGCTCTGTTCATTACGTTTCCTCCTCAGGAATGTGAAAAACCAGATTGGGTCTCCATAAGCGGGGCATGTTACCACCCCGCTACGTACTAAGACAATAGATTTAATGCGCCATTCCGAAAAATGAGTTGATTAAGGAGCGCATCAATGGCTGATCGAGCATGACTACAAAATGCGAGATCTCGATGTGCAGCCGCAAGCGCGTGTTTAAAAAATGGACTATCGGGCAATCAAGCCGATCCCGGAAAACATTGCATAACAAGGATCTCCGGATTCCGGCTTGTAAAGCCGGTTGTGGTCGACAAGCGGGCTAAAGCCCGCCGGTACAAATGTCCGAGCCTAGCTGGCTAAAGCCCGCCGGTACCAGAACCGCAAGAAAGGCGGGCTTCCGCCCGCCGGTACACACATTTGATCTGGTTCTGATCTCATAGGCAGATGGATTACAATTAGAAGAGAAGGACATCAGATTTATGCCAGCGGCTCGCTTATTTTTGCAGCCCAGCGTACGGCAGCTTCTGGGCGCGGATGCGCTATCGGAAGCTCAGGTGCTGACGGGCCAGGAAAAGTTGGACCAGCCGGTTCAACAGGTGGTCTACGGCTTCGCCTCGGCACGCGCAGGCAGCCTGGTGGTGGCGAGGGCCGAGCTGCTTGGCAATCAAGATCCCTCAACCATGAAAGAGCTGGCGGCCGTGGTGGCTGTCCAGCCAATCGCTCAACCGACAGCGGCACTGGCAGCCGTGGGCAGCGGCGCGGCGGCTGTACCACGCATGCAAGTGAGCGTGGAGGTTGAACTACAGCATCTCATCGGCACGTTCCAAGAGCTCAATTTGCCTCTGATCGTCATGCCGGGGCTGATCGAACCGCCCCAAATTGCCGATGAAATTCGCATGGCGTTTCAAGCGGAAATCAAACGCTCTGCCGGGCGATTGCACGCGCACTTCGTGTCTTGCGTGTTGGAAAACGGCTTGCAGGAATTGGTCGACGAAATGTCGCAGCTGGTAAATCGTCCGGTGGCTGTGGAAACGTCCGACTTCAAAATTCTCGCTGCGCAAAATATGGGGCCTACTCCTGCCACACAACAAAAAACGCTCACCGAGGCGGTGGCACAAGAAATACGCAAGCAGACGCGCGCGCGCACAACTCCTACCGGGCTTCCTGAGCAACCGCTGCGCATCGGGCGCCGGCTTGTAATGCCGATTGTGCTCGAAGGCATCAACGTCGGATTTTTCTCGTTGATGCTGCGCCCGAATGACGATCAGCAATTTCTCTCCGAGTACATGACGCCTGCGGCGCTGGCGGCACTCGTTGACTTCAGCCACCGCCGCAAGGAAGTCTCGACCTTCACCGTCACGCAGAAGACGCTTTTGAAAGATCTGCTTTCCGGAGTTACGCTCACCGCCGGCGACCAAGAGCGGCTCGAGCAGCACTTTGGCTTCGACCTGTGCGACGGATTCATTGTCATCGTCGCGCAAGTGTTGCCGAAGGAGTCCGCTCGCGAAGCCGTGTGGCCGCAGGACGGCGTGGCCATGGTAGAAATCGAAAACAATCGGGTTTTCGTTTTCCCGCATGATAGCAATGCAGCAAAAACCTGGCAGCAACATGCCGAGTACATAACTTCCGCCGGCAAAAGCGGGCTCTCGCCCGCCGCTACCAGGGAAGGCGCCACCAAGGAAAAGCGTCAGGAGTTGAAGTTTCAAATCGGAGCCAGCCGCATCGCGGCCAACTTGCTCGATTTATCCGATGCCTACAGGGAAGCACGGCAAGCGCTGATCATCGGATCGATGCTCAACCCAGACAAAGAGTTTAGCGTGGGATATGGTGACCTTGGTATCAAACGCTTGCTGTATCTGATGTTGGATCACCCCGAGCTGGATCGTTTTTACGAAGAAAATTTAGCATTGCTGGAAGCGTACGACGTTGAATGGGAAACAGATCTGGTGCCGACCCTGCGTGTTTATCTGGAACAGGGAGCCAACCTCAACTCGGCTGCCAAAGCGCTTTTCATTCACCGGCATACCATGCGCTACCGTCTCGAGCAAATCGCCGAAATTCTCAGCGTCGACATTGATTCGGCGGAGGTTTTGCTGAATTTGCAAATCGCATTTTTGATCCGAGACATGAAGGGGAAAACGCGCAGTTGAGTCGGCCGGCAGTTGAAGTTGTAAATGTTACGCGCAGCTTCGGCGAGGTGCAGGCGCTCAAGGGCATCAGCCTGACCATCGGCGAAGGAGCATTTTTCAGTCTGCTGGGCCCGAGCGGTTGCGGCAAGACAACGCTGTTGCGCATGATCGCCGGATTGGATCAGCCGACCACAGGACAAGTGATCGTCGGCGGCAAAGATATGTCGAAAGTGCCGCCGGACAAACGTCCCGTGAATACGGTTTTCCAAAGTTACGCACTGTTTCCACACATGACGGTGTTCGAAAATGTGGCGTTCGGCTTGAAGATCGCCGGCAAATTGTCGAAGGCGGAAATCGCCGCGCGCGTGGACGAGGCACTATCTTTGGTGCGCCTGCCGGACACAGCGCGACGTTATCCGAAAGAGCTCTCCGGCGGCCAGCAGCAACGCATCGCCTTTGCGCGCGCGATTGTAAACCGACCGCTGGTTCTGCTGCTCGACGAGCCGCTCTCGGCGCTCGATCCGCGCATTCGTGAGGAGATGCAAACCGAGCTGGCACGATTCAAACGCGAGCTGGGCATCACATTCGTCATGGTGACGCACGATCAATCTGAAGCGTTCGCGCTGTCTGATACCATCGCCGTTTTCAACGCCGGCACCCTCGAACAAGTCGGCAGCGCGCAAGAAATATATGAACGGCCGAAGTCGGCTTTTGTCGCTGATTTTATCGGACACACCAATGTGCTTCACGGCAAAGTAATTGAACGTGATCAAGGGCATGTTGCCGTGGCCATCGATGATAATCTGCGTCTGGTCGGCATGCCGGAAGAAGGATGCCAGCTCAATCCCGGCGATTCAGTGGTGGTGTGGATCAGAACGCACAACATTGATTTTGCCGGAAATAATGGCACCGATAGCGGTGGCATCAATAAAATCCAGGCAAAGATTTTGCACCGCAGCTATCAAGGCGACGCCAGCGAATTCGTTCTGGACGCGCATGGTCGGCAGATTATTGCGTCGGTGGAGCATACCAAAGGCGGCGAGACACCGTCTATCGGCGATTCGGTGGTGCTGCGCATTGAGCCCAGGTTTGCGCATGTCTTGAAGTAAATTCACTGGGATCGCCGGCATCCTGCCTGCTTTTTCGGTGCCGATCCAGGAGCAGGCTAGAAGCCTGCGATCCCATTGCTCTGCGCTCCTCTACGTCCGCGCCCAGACGATGCGGCTGCCGGTGTCGATTGTTTCCATCGATTCGATTTTCCAATCGGACATGAGCTTGCGCAATTCGTCGTCAGGGAAATAGCGCAGCATCATGCCGCTGCGTCCCTTGTCGGTGTACACCTGCGTTCCGTCGTCGAGTTTATAGTATTCGCCCTTGCCGATGCCGACTAAATCGAAACAACCAAAGAAGAGCGCGTTTGGCCTCAGAATTTTCTTGACCTCGGCCATCGTTTCAAGGGCGAGATCCCAAGTTAGATGTTCGAATATCGAATTCGCCACGCAGGCATCAAAAGAGCCTGGCGCGAAATCGAGATTTGTAATATCAGTCGCCGAGAATGTCGCGGGCAAGTTTTCTTGGCTCGCCCATTCGCGAGCAAGCTCGATCGCATGCTGGGCAATGTCAACACCGGTTACTTGAAAACCTTCTCTTGCCAGAAAGATGGACAGCCAGCCGCTTCCGCAGCCCAAATCCAGAACCGTCCGCGCCGACTCGGCGCGCAGTTTATCAGGGACAGCCTTGATATAAGGCAGATCCGGCATTTCTTTGTACGGCTGTTTAACCGGACTCCAGGCCCTGTCCCAAAATTTAACGTTCTGCTCGTATACGTCTTGGTCGAGCTTTTTGCTTCCAACCATGTGGTCCATTAACCCTGGCAAGTCAGAACGAGATTATAGATTAACCCATGGATATCGAGGGTATTTTGATTAGAGGGAGATTTACACACCCTTGGCGGGCTCTTTGTTCAACTATTGGCGATGGTAGAGCAAAAACGGACACAACTATTCCTGATGCTGGTCCAGCAGTCCGGCATTGGATCTTTGCCGTTAAGCTTCATGCGGCGGTCCGAGCTGCTTAATTTCCTGCGCAAAGTCGAACAGGTGTCGTCCCAAGAACGCTCGCCGATTTTTGTTTATTGGTCTAGCCGCGAGTCCAATTGGCTGCTGCCGGAAGCCCGGGCCCGCCTGCTGCGTGACGCTTTCTGCGTGGCCGTGTTTTCAGAAGATCGCGAGGATAAGCAGGAAGAATTCTGTTTCATCACCGAGAGCCAGGGACTATGCATCGTCCTCTACGGCTACCTCAGCGAGGATCATAACGGCGACGTCTTCCAATGCGTCGGCTCACTTGACCCTGAGCTGGTGCGGCGTTCGTTCCAGATGATGTTGCCGGTGTGGCAATTCCTGGATTTGAGCGAAACGAACCGTCTGGAAGATGCCAGAATGAACGCCGGCGCTCCGAACACGCAGCCAAAACTGGTGCAGGAAGTAAAAAACATGTGGACCGCCGTCAAGGCGCCCATGCCCGCGCCGAACCCGCTGCGCGAAACAGGCGAATTTCCGTTTTACGGCGCACCTCCGCCCGCACCTCAAGTTCAACCGATAGGCGGCGGAATTGCTCCGCGCCCGACGTCCACCACGCACGACTTGCACGCGCCTGAAGGCTTTCACGATCCGGCATTCGTCGCCAGTGAGTCCGCCTTCGTCGGCGACGCGATAATCGCGCCCACCGAGAGGCTTGGTCCGGCACTAATTGCGCGACCGCCTGCCGAGCAAGACGAAGTGGCATTCGTGCGCGCCGATGTGGCGACGCGGACCAAAAAGGAAAAAACTTCCAAGAGCGTGCGCGCGTTGCGCGAAGTTTGGACGACAATCGCCGAGGAAAGTCGCGAGATTTTCCCGCCGGACGCGCAGCGCATCATCCGTGATATCACCGGACAACTGCGGCATTCCAGCGACCACTCGTCGATTTTGCAATTGGCAATCGAAGAGCTGACTAAAGTCGCGCACGCAGACCGCGGGCTTGTCTGGCAAATGGTGGGCGACCAACTGACCGTGACCAACGAATTTGCCGGCACCAATACCAAAGCATTTCAGGATCAGAAGCTGGGATCGGGTGAGTCGCAGGACATCATCTCGGCATTCTTGTCGCGATTCCCGGATGAAACGGGAACAGGCGTCATCGCCATTCCGGACACAATCAAAGACGAACGCCTGCACAGAACATCGCCGACGCTTGCAGGCTTAATCGAACTGGGCGGAGTGCGTGCGCGTGTGGTGGCACAATTGCGCTGTATCGGCCGCTTCCACGGATTCCTCGAATTGCAGCAGTCCAAGCCACGCGAGTGGAGCGAGCACGACGCCTCGCTGCTGCAGAGCATTGCCGAGACGCTATCCATCGTCGTCCAACAGTCGTACGACTTGGACCGTCGCGAGATGGACGCCAACGAGATGAAACTGATCAACACCATCTCGGATATGTTCCGCGAGTCGAAGGGACAGCGTATCAAAGACACGCTTTCTCGCTCGGTAAAACTGGTGGCGGATCATATGGGATTCGCCAACTCGCAAGTATTTCTGCTCAATGAAGAAGACAGAGTACTGCTGCCGCAGATTTCCACTAAAGAGCATGGCGTGCCAATCACGTTGGACCTTGCCGACAACCCGTTTGTGCAAGTTTGCCAAACCGGAAAGGCGCGTATGATCAACGTCGAGTGGACAAGGCGCGCCGACAAATTTTTCGATCGCGACCTGGCGCTTGTCATGCCGCTGGAGTCTGAAGGCGAGACGCTGGGCGTGCTGGGAATGTGGAAACACGCCGAAGCATCCGGCAGGCAGTTTCGTCCCGGCGACGATCCCAAACTGGCACAGACCATCTGCAACAACCTGGCAAGCATTGTGCGCGCCGATCAAGCGATTGCTCAAATTCGGGCAGACCGAGCTCGCGAACGCTTGCTGAACCAAGTAAACACAGTCATCCGTCAAAGCCCAAAAGACGTAGACCAGATCTTGGACGCCCTGGTGCGCGCTCTGCAAGAGCACTTTGATCTCGGGCTTTGCGTGGTATCACTCTTCGATGCCAATACCAACACCTTTATCAAATCCAAAGTAGCGGGCGATCTCGACATGCCACCAGGGGTGGAGCCGAGCCAATTCGGCGAAGAGTTATTCCAGGCAGTTTTGC
>DATNQY010000275.1:0-7608 GCA_036703785.1 Candidatus Obscuribacterales bacterium | reverse complement strand
TGATATTGCCGTCGTCCGAGCTTTTCATGCTCACGGACTTGGCGTTGATATCGCCGCAAGTGAAGTGGCCGTCCTGCGACTGGGTGCTGCTGAAGCTGCCGGCGACAGTGACATTGCCGAGGACTACGTTTCCGTTGTCGTTTTGTTCGCTGGCGAAGTTGCCGCTTGCCGTCACGTTGCCGAGTGTGACATTGCCGGCGCCGGTGACTGCCAGCGTGACATTATTCGCCACCACGTCGCCCACCTTGGTGGTGCCGGCCAACATTGACCGCAACGAGAAATTGCCGCCCTCATTGACTGTGACGCCACCTGCGATGTTCAGTGCGCGATCGCTGCCGGCGAGGATGCTTACGGAGGTGCCGGCGGTAATCGAGTCTACCGTGCCCGAGGCGTACATGTTGTTGCTGCGGCCGTTGCCCAATTCCAGCACAACGGTTGTCGCGGAGGTGAGGTTTCCGATCTTGAGGGGGGCGTCGTCGGTTGACTTGATCTGCACCGAGCCGCCGTGCACGTCACCCATAGTGGCGCCGCCGTCATTGTCGATTTGCATCGCCAAGCCTTCGGCTGTCGTGATGTCGCCCGACTGAAATTTGCCGTCGGCGGTTTGCGACGAGCCGAACGTGTGCGCCTTGATGGTGCCGCAGGTGAGATTGCCGCTGGCGCTGAGCGCCGCAGCAAACCTGCCCTCGAGTTCCACATTGCCAACTGTAACGTTGCCGCAGTCCTTCAAGTCGATGCGAGCGGACTGCGCGTTCACGGTGCCGAGAGAGATGCGCATGTCCGAGCGGGAGTCGATGCTCAGGCTTTTGGCCTCGGTGACGGCACCCAGGCTAAGCGTGCCGCCGCCCAAGGTTGCGATTGTGATGTTGCCGCCTGTCCATTGATCGACGGTAATATCGCTGCCGTGGGACTCGGAGATGATGAGATCACCTCTGAACCCGGCCGGCACGAGCACGACAAGACGATCTGCAGGCAGGCGTCGCATGCCGTAGGTTTTGTGGCCCGTTTGCCGGATGACACCGTCTTCCGCGGTGAAGTGGTCGTGGAAGTTGGTCGACCAGGTAATTCTCTCCGCGGCTTCGTCGTGACGCACTTCGATGACGCCTCGCTCGATGACCAGAGACAGTTTGCCTGCCTCGACGGACATGGGCGAGCCGTCCATCATTTCGGTCGGAGCTTCGGTCAACTGCTGTTCCTCCGGTGATGGGTCTACTGGGTCGACGGGATCCACGCTCGATCTGCTGACTGAGCTCTGGATAGCCTCATCGACGATACGCAGGGCCTCATTGCGGTACTTGCGACGAAGGCGAACTCTGGTGCCTACGAGGAAGCAAAATGCGACGAATAGCCCGATTAAGATCCATTCCATTTCTCTTGCCTTTCGATTGCAAGATGCCACAGCCTGCAAGATGGCTGTGTTTTTGTGGAGGTCGTGAACGACCTTTTGATTGCGGGGTAATTGCGAACTGTTGTTGGTTTTGGTTTCTTACGGACTGAGAATTAGAAGGCTATGAACTACTGCTAACAAAAGTGGAAACCGCTCCCAATAAGGTGTAACGAAATACTCTGTGACACTAAACGAAATAATCTCCCGAATGCTCTCGCGAGAGGAAGCCTCCCTCGCGCAGCCTAGCGAACGGCTACTACTATGCCACATCGCAAGTGGCCAGAAAAAACACCCGACGGTCAGCATTAGCCGGCCGTCGGGCACAACAATTAGACGCTTGTCGTGCGCTTGCAGCAACCACGAGGTCTAGAGGTTCCACTCGACCGACGCAGTGACTTCATTCGGCGCTCGAGTTTCGTGTCCATGCTGATCAGGTAATCACGACCGAAGGGGCCGTTTTCCAGATCATCAAACAAGAATGCCGGCAAATCATCTGTGACCTCGCGGCTTGCCGATGCAGCACCAAGCGCGACAGCCGCGACGGTGTCGACGTCACCCGTATAGCCGACGGCAGCCTTGAGGATTTGCGACAGGCTGTCGTGCTCGATGACGGCAGTCACCGCTGCATGAACACTCTGCCAGCCCTTGGATCCCACGGGCTCACGCCAGGGTGTGTTCCAGTTACAGTGCGCTCCTTGCACGTGTTGCTCGAGAAACTTGCCGAGGTTCTTCTTCGGTCCAAGATTGTGGATGAAGTAGTGGCCCATCAATGCTGCGGCGACAGCGGCGTTGATTCCATCGGTGGTGTTGTGTGTGATTGACGCTTGCAGCGTGGTCAGCAGCACCACTTCCGTGATGGACGGAAAGATTCCGAACGGCACCGCACGCATCGCACCGCCGCTCTTGTCGCTGGGGGCTGCGCCCAATTTATCGAGCAACTCGACGCCGTTGTTCACTTCGCAAAGCAGGTTGTAAAAACCTGATGCATAGCCCACGCGTTGATCGCGTTTGAAACAATGGACATAGCTGTGCGCCAGCAAGTCCTTCGAGATGCACCCGGCGCAGAGGATGACCTCGGCATTCGCCAGCGCCATCTGTGTGTCGTCGGTGTAGTGCGACGCAGTGAGATCGTGCTTCTCATTTTTGACGAAGCCGGTCAGCATGTTCTTGGCGGCAACGTGTGCGGCCGAGGCATATTCGAAGCCGGCACCATAGGCATCGCCCTGGGCCGTTCGCAAAAGGATAGACAAACTCATTGCGCGTCTCCTTGTCGTGTGTGGACGAGTGCCGACAATAGGGTTGTATCGGAGGTTCAGCCTGCGTGCATATATTTGCAAGTCCCAAGTTTTCCGCTCACCGAATCCACTGCGGGCATCAACTTCTCCAGCGAAAAACTGCAGATCGAGGCTGATATGGGGGGGCGGTGCGAAAGATTTGGGTGTATTTAGGTCTAGGACGGAAAACGAGAAACTTGCCCGATCACACTAAATACTTGGCTTGTATCCGAGCGGCAAATGCTAAGCACATGCAGGCGATTGTTTGCTTTCATTACAGTTTGTATGCTCGCGAAGCTAGTAAACGTGCGCATTCTGAGCTGGTGCTAAGCCACAACTGAGCGTTCGCCCCTGTAATTTCGAGCCGCGAAACACTTTGCTGGTCGGAGTTGCTTGGGACTTTTCAAATAGAAACAACTTTTGCGCATTTCTGTTTCTAGTTGAAAAGTCTGCGTATGTGGATGTCTGCGAACACATATAGTAGAGCCCGCGTGAACAGAGATGGAGGCAAATGGGGAAGTTTGCATATCATGCAAACTTCCCCATCGCCATTCACGAACCCCGACGAATCAGAGCAGGAACTCGAGATACCAGCGACTGCACCTTCGACCACGCGGACGACGCCGTCGGAGGCACAGAGTTGATCGCCCAACGTTGGCGAATGGCGCGCTCGAGTTGCGCGGTCATGCGAACGTCGCTTAGCGCATCATGCGCGTTGTCGACAGGGATGCCGAAGAATTGGCACATGTCGGACAGCTTCGTCGAGGGTGGCAAATTCTCCGGGAAGAATTCGCAGTACCACTGCACGAGCTGGAACACATCCAGGATGATTGGATGCGCCGGCAGAAACTCGTCGCCGAACGCTCGTTTCAGCCGCGGTCCATCGAAGCTCTCGGCCTTGTAGCCGGACAGGCGTGCAACTTTGTAGGTGCCGCCTTTCTTGCTGCGCATGGTGACGCTTTTGTAGCGGTTGAGGAACTTGGCGAGTTTCTGCACCACCTCGAACTCCGGGATGGCGCGTTCCTTCCAAACGGCAGCATCGTAGTGGTTCATCGCGAGCGCAGCCGGATCGGCGAGCGCTTCGTCGAATTGGATCAGCTCGTTGAACGAGCCTACCTCTTGGTAGTTCTCGTCGACTGCGATGGCGGCAAGCTGCGTATTCGGATGGTGCGCTTGCGTACCGCCGGTTTCGTAGTCGAAATAGACTTTGTACAACATTGTGAATCCTTGCGGTTGTAAGCGCGGGCGACCTCGGAGCGGCGGGCAATTGGCTACCATTTCACCGCGCACTCCGGGTCATTGTTTCCTCAAGCTGCTTAGCGGCGGCCGCGCCTCATTTTCTTCTTCAGCTTGTCGAGATTCGTGCCGCCGTGTTGCAGTCCCTTGTGGCGGGCCTGCATGGCGACGGCGTGCAGCATGGCCGCTTCACCGGGCTCGCGCTCGATGAGGAGAGCCGGCCACAGTCCGAAGGGAACGACGTCCTGCCGCGGCATCGAGTCGAACCAGTCTTCAGCCGAAACGGTGCGGTAGCCGAGGTCGGCATAAACGCGCTCCGCCTTTTTCCATTCGTCGAAGATAGCCTTCGACATCCGGCGATATTCCGGCGTGAGAGGGTCTTTGCCGATGGCGGCCAACGACGAGACGCGCTTGGCCCAGGCGTTGCCGTTCTGCACGTATGCGGCGATCTGCCTTGCATGTTGGTGCACCGGCACCAATGTCTTGAGCGCGTCGTCAGCAACCTCGGCGGCGGCGTTGACGCGTGCGACGATCGGCTTGAGCTCCTCGACTGCCTGCTTCGGGTCGAGTTCTTTCTTGTCCGCTGCCGCTTGCTTCAGCTCTTCGAACACGGCAACGTATGCCGCCACGGCTGTGCGGAAGTTTGCCTCAAGTGTCGCGGCGCTAGCCGATGCTTGAGTCGTGGAAACATGTTCGTGATCTACGCGTGAACACGCGTGGTCTCCGCATGAATGTTCCATGGTTTGCTCCTTGTACGATGTAGGTCGAGCGGGGTGGCTCGTGGTAAATATGTCGTGCTGCCGCAGATCTCGACGACGCGCTGAACGCGTAGGCAAACATTTGCGGGCTGGCTGTAAATCAGAGGTCGGGTGGTGGTTTAGCTAAAGACGTGGGAGAAGAATGTTCTTTTACTCTACGTTTTAAGAATGCTCATTACACCTGTTTCGCGAGAGCTGAATCCATCTAAGCAATGAGGGCAAAGTGCCGAGCGTGCGAGCGTTTCACGCTGATCTCCCGGCTGGTACCCGCAACAAATCTTCGCTTGCCGCGAGCTGGCGGAGCAACGTTTCTTCATGCCACCGCGAGCGGTGAGCAATACTAAAAGCAATCGTAGAAACTCAAAAAATGAAACGCGCGAAGAAGATGAAAGCCGGATCGCAATCCGGCTTTCATGGCTTGAAGGGGTGATTCTCGACGCGCACTGACCACGTAGTGCCCAAGCGTCGCGCGGAATCAGTCAGCATCATCGAGCGTGTGCTCCATGATGTTGCGAATGCGGTCGATCAGTTCGACCGCTTCGGTGGCGGTCACTGCTTCGCGGCTGTCGACGGGACGGGTCACCTTAAGTGCCGTTTCTAACTCCGTGTCCGACAGAGTGTGGCCGACGCGCTCCTCGAGATGGGCGACGACTTCTGGCGCAGAACGCCGAAAGAAGGCGCCGACGTGCTCGGCTTCGATATGGGTAGACATCTTCAACTCCATTGATACAACTTGCCGATTTCTGCCGGCAATAGTTTGCGTTCGCTTTCACTCATGACCGGTTTCGCAGCAGCGTGGCTGCTGAAAGTGCGCACTCACCATAGGCAAGGATGCTGTTTTTGATTCAGTGCTGGTCCAGAGAGAGAAAACGAAAGATAACCCGACGTTAGTACGAGATCGCGATCGGAGTCTAGGGGGCGTGCGCATTTGTTGGCCATTTCTGCATAGCGATGCACCGCGCTGTCGCGTCAGCTCGCGCAAGTTGGTCGGCGACCGCGCATGGGGGTTTTCCCACTGAACATGATTTCGCGAGAGCTGATCTCGTTTCCACTCTCGTTAGAGTGAAGTAATCTCTTTCTCTCTTTCTTGCCGGAAATAAGGGCTCAAACAGCTACCAAGCTACCCTTCTCGAACGTTTAAAGACCCATAGTCGGTCCGCAGACGATCGCCGGTGAATATGAGAACGAGAAGAGCCGTGCCACGTACGACTGAGTTTCATACGGACACGGACAAGGGTCAGCCGCCTGGACCGAAAGTCAGGGGATCAACTCGATTCGAAGGGTTCGTTTCGAGTGAATGGAGAACTAGCTAACATGAACAGCTTCCGTGACCTCATCCCGTCGCTTCGCTGCCTGATGCCGACGGCCGCAGGCAGCGCTCCCATCCGGACAAGCCGCGGTCAGTACACCGAGTTTTACAACCGAATCGACGCGATGAAGCTGAACATCGCAAGAGCTCTTAATGCCGGCCTCGATTACGCCGTCGCCATGGAACTCGCGCTCGACGTTCACTTCACGTTTCCCACGTTTCCATTGCACGAGATTGCGTGTGCCAAGCCGAAAGTCGACTGGTTAAACCCGACGGCACTCCTGATGTATCGCTTCTGCAAGCGGCATGGATTGCAACCATTTTTCGGCCGGTGCATGGCGTTTACCCATCGCGCCAACATGTACGTCAAATGGAACAAGCGTGACATCGAGCGAATGCTCGCCGAAAGGGCGAGCGAAGCCGACGAGCATCCCCAACTGTCGCCGAGCCTGCCGCAAGTGCGCAAGGATTACGACCTGGATCTCGCGTTGCTTGATACTTCCAGGCTCTACAAGGGTGTTGTTCGCATCGCTACCGAGCGTGGTGTCATGATTCAGTTCCGTGCTTGCGGGCGTCAGTTCGAAGGAATGGCCCTTCTTCCCGAGGCTCCGGCAGCCGCCTGCGAAACCGGGCGAGCGGTCACCATTCAGGTCGTGGTTCGTCGCGACGGCGAGTGGCAAATTCCGGTGCTCAAAGTCGTCTCGGGCGACGGCATTGAAGTGCCGGCTCCGACGGAGCCGCCTTTGCGCAAGCCGACCGCGCCGTGTGTCCGATTCGAACTGACGGACGGGCTGGGCTGTGACCACCTGCAGTCGCGTGTGCTCACCGGGCTGCAGCTTTCGCGCTGCGTTCTCATCGGATTCGGCACGGACGGCACTGCCACGCCCGACGGCAAGACGAAAGGAGAAGTCACTGTTTCAGGTGACTCCCAGCAAGTTGCTGTGTTCACGCGAGAGATGAGTGTGTTCGGCACAGAAATCGTGGACTCGCAATTCTCCGAGTAATTCATCAATCACGAGGAGGGGCATCGTGCCCCTCCTCGGCCCCTGGAGATAATTCAATGACCAGTTCGAAAGGAGAAGCTCTTTTGAGAACAAGAACAATTGTGGTTTGCAGTCTTGCTTTGACGGCTTTTCTAGCCGCCGCCTTTGCAATACATGCGGCAAACGTCGGTGTGAAGCCAGCGTTGGGCGATGTGGCAATCGAATCTAGACACGCTTATGATCTCGCCAGTGAGGCGTTTGCTGGTTCCGCTCAAATCGAGGATGCTTCTTCACTCGATGAGATTCATTCCAAAATTTGCCATGCGAAGAAGATGATCTTCGTTTTGCAGTTCTACTCCAACCTTCTGGACAGCGCCGACCTTGGGCAGTCGGAAATCTTGCCCAAAATCGCCAGTCAATTCGCTGATGTGGCGGTAGTCATTCGCGCACCAATTCAGGCTTTATCAACTAGCCCGGATGTCCGTTCCAAGCTGATTGTTGGTGAACTGGACTGGACTAATGACCATACGGCAGTCGGTGGCAATGGCACGCTAAGGGGCGATCGGTACCCACTGTCCTACCATGACGTCGCGGAAATGATCCGCTTCCAGCAAGCACAGGTCCAACCGCGAGCCGCGGGCATCCCGTGCAGCAAGATTTC
>DATNQY010000274.1:0-7180 GCA_036703785.1 Candidatus Obscuribacterales bacterium | reverse complement strand
ATGGAACTTGGGCTGCACCGCAAGCCGCGCGGCGCTTCCTGGTGCGCGCTCGAACTGGCGATCCTGGATGCAGTCGCCAAAGCGCATGGCGTCCATATCAGTGACTGGTTCGGCCCGATTATTACACCTGCCATCAAATATGGTGGCGTGGTGCCCTTTGGCGGAAGGAAAGTCCAAGCCGCCATGCTGATCGCGTATAGGCTGTTCGGTTTTCAAACAGTTAAGATCAAAGTGGGCAAAACGCTTGAGGAAGATATAGCGAAAGTTGCGCTCGCCCGGCGGATCATGGGTGATGATGCCATATTGCGAGTTGATGCCAACTGCGCATGGAATCTCGATCAAACCTTACGCGCCGCATCGGCTTTTCGCGCCTACCGAGTCGCCTCCTACGAGCAGCCGGTGCCTTCCGAACGGCTCGATTGGCTGCAAAAAATTACGGCAGCGCTGGAAGAGCAAGTGGTGGTCGACGAGTCGCTGTGCACAATCGAGCAAGCACAGATGCTGGCCGCCGAGCGCATCTGCAGCGCTTTCAATATTCGCATCTCGAAGGTGGGCGGCATGCTCGCGGCCGGCAAGATGGTTGCCATCGCTAAGCAGCATGGCATCAAATGTCATCTGGGAGCGCAAGTCGGCGAGAGCGGCATCTTGAGTGCGGCGGCACGCACCTTCGCCCTCTGCAATCCGCGCTTCGAAAATTATGAGGGCTCCATGAATGCGGTGCTCTTGAAACACGACATTACGTCGGAGAATCTCAATATGGGCTTCGGCGGCGTCGGAACGCTCGGCTACATCCGCCGGCAAAAATACGGTTTCGGTTTCTCAATCACTGAAGGTACTCTCGAGTCCTGGGCTCAAACTGACCGCGCCGCCGCCGCACGGGCATCGGCCGTTTCTTATTGATTCTTTCGGCTAAACGTATCCCAAGCATTGTGAGGTCATCATCGTGCTGCCAAGAAAAACTGAATTGGCCATTGGTCAGCTCTACAGGCGCATAACCCACATCAATCGGTTTCAGCGTGGACTGAAACAACCAAGACAAGCACAGGAGCAGAAGCTTCTGCAAATCATTCGCGCCAATGCTAATACGGTTTTCGGCAGGAGATACAACTTTGACAAGATTGCAAGCGTGGCCGACTATCAACGCTTTGTGCCGCCGACCACATACGAAGAATTGATGCCGTATATAGAACCGATGCTCAACGGCGCTAACGGCCAATTGACCGTTGAGCCGGCAATATTATTTGCCACTACCAGCGGCACTACGGGCAAGCCGAAATATGTTCCGATCACTGAGTCGCACTTGCAAGATTACGCGCACGCCTTTCAGGTGCACAATTCTCAAATGATCACCGACCACCCGGGGTCTGCGATGGGCCGATTCTTGATCTTCGCCAGCAACGATGAAGAGGGAATCACCCCGGGCGGCACCATGTACGGTGCCGTTTCCGGGCTACTGCGGCGCCGCCAATCGCAGCTTATTCAAAAGTACTTCTCACTGCCTCAGATCGTCGGCAAAATCAAAGACGTCGAATCGAAGTACTATACGATGCTGCGTTTGTCTCTATGCCAGAACATCACGTCAGTGCTCGGCTGCAATCCCTCCAGTTTCTTGTTGCTTGCCGACCAAATGCACGAGCATGCAGAAGAGCTGATCGCCGATATTTTCGACGGCTCACTGAGGAGACGTTATTCCCCGGCGCCTGTGATTATGGAATCACTGAAGCCGCTGCTCCCGCCCAATCGCGAGCGGGCGCTCGAATTGGAGCGACTGATCAAGCAAGACGGAAGGTTGTCTCCCAAGAATGTATGGCCCCAGCTGGCATTGCTGTCCTGCTGGAAGGGCGGTCCGCTGTCGTTCTACCTCGATAAGCTGCCGGAGCACTACGGAGACCGCCCGGTGCGGGATTTCGGATACATGGCCAGCGAAGGACGCGGCAGCATTCCTCTCAATGATGTCGGAGCCGGAGGCGCCGTGGCTGTCACCTGCCATTTCTTTGAATTTGTCCCTGAAGAAGACATGGATAAAACGCAGCGCCGTTATCTCACCGTCGACCAGCTCGAGCTCGGAGATCGGTACTACATATTTTTCACCACGGGCGCCGGACTCTATCGCTACAACATTCATGATCTCGTGGAAGTGGTCGGATTCGAACAGAACACGCCGGTAATTCAGTTTGTCCAAAAGGGCTTGGGTATCAGCTCCGTCACAGGCGAGAAGCTAACTGAAGAGCAAGTGCAGGTCGCCTTGCGATACGCAGTGCGCCAGCTCAATTTAACCGAGCTCGACCATTTCACCTTCGCCGCAGAGCTCGGCTATCCTCCGCACTACGTTTGCTACATGGAATTGAACCAGCAGTTGCCCGAATCTGTATCCGCTGAATTCTTGCGCGTGTTCGAGCAATCACTGCAATTGCAAAACATTGAATACAAGGATAAGCGTGCCACCAGAAGATTGGGTGCCCCGACAATGCAAGTGGTGCCTCAAGGAACCTTCACCAAACTTCGTCAGCAAAGGGTGGCGCAAGGCGCCCCCGAGGCGCAGGTAAAGATACCTCTGCTAAACTCCAGTCAGAGTTTCACACAAACTCTGGCATATCTCTCGTCTCAGTAATACGTAGCGGCGGGCGGCAGCCCGCTATTCAACAAGCAAAGGACTTATGAAACCAACCATCTTCGTAACTGGCGCAACTGGACTGGTCGGCTATCACGCCGTCCAGTATCTCAGCAAGCAGGGATACGCCGTGGTCGCAGCGGTACGCGCAAGTAGCAACCAGGCGCAGCTGCAATCCATAAAAGACGGGTCGGTCAATGTCGCAATAGTCGATCTGGACAATGCCGACGAGCTGACCGGCGCGATTACCGGCTGTCAGGCCGTTGTTCATTGCGCAGGCTCGGTCGACATGCAGGCTTCGCGGGAGTCGATTATGGCTACCAACGTAGGTGCAACCATCAACGCTCTCAAAGCCGCCAAGGCGGCCGGTGTGAAGCATTTCGTGCACATCAGCAGCCTCTCGGTGATCACGGGCCAACACGATCAATACAACGTGGACGAATCTGCACCGCTTGTCTATAGCGGGGAAAACTACGCCGACTCCAAAGTCGAAGCCGAGAAAGCCGTTCGTGCACATGCAGGCACGATGCCATTCACGATTCTCCGGCCCGGCTTTATTTATGGACCAGGCGAAAGAGCCTGGATGCCGCGTTTAATCGCCAATATCAGATCGGGCAAAGCCATGCTCGTCGATGGCGGTGTACGTGCAACCAACGTCATTTACGTGGAAAACCTGGCACGTGCAATCGCCTTGTCATTGTTCAACGAAAAGGCATACGGACAGGCGTACAATCTCACGGATACGCAAACACCAACCAAGAAGGTACTGTTTGACACCATCGCTGACGGACTGCATCTGCCGCGCATTACCAAATCAATGCCTCGTGCGGTGGTGCAAGCCGCTTGTGGTGTCGTCGCGCTAATCTCACCAATGCTCTCCAAGGAAGCGCGGCAAAACCTCGCTCGCTTTTCGCCCGGCGCGTACCGTTTAGCGGCAGTCAACCAGGGATTCAGCATCGCCAAAGCTCAACGTGAGCTGGCATATACCGACTTGATTCCCTTCAAGCAAGGCATGATGGAAACATTGAAAACGTTTGTCGAGCAGCGCGATCAATCGAAGGAGAAGGTGGGATGCAACCTGTAGTGCGAGCAGCATCGGGAATTTGGGCCTTCATCATTGATTATTGCCAGAGACACGCGAATCCGGTGAATGCATTTTTGCATATTTTCGGTGTGCCGCTGGCCTTTTACGGATTTTTCAAGCTGCTCACAGGCAAGCCGATGCTCGGATTGGAATTGGTCGTCGCCGGCTACGTCCTTCAGTATCTTGGACACAAGGTGCAAGGCAACGAAGTCGGCGAAGTGACGCTGATCAAAAACATTTGGCGGCGCCTGAGCGCCAGGGCGGTCAACCATGAGTAATGCCGCTCCATTAATCGCGGTCGATGGTGCCACCGGTTACTTGGGTAATCATCTGGTCTTTCGCCTCCGGCAAAGCGGAGCTACGGTGCGCTGCATCGTGCACCCCGGCGCCCGAAAGAAGGATATCGATTTTTTGAAATCCACCGGCGCTCAGATTGCCGTTGCTTCGCTCAGCGACGCCCAAGCCATGCCCGAAGCTTTAAAGGGCGTCAATGTCGCCGTTCACTTAATCGGCAGCATTGCGCCGCCGAAAGGACAGTGCCTTGAAGAATTGCACGGGACACAGACGGCTGGTCTGGTCAAATCCGCGAAAGCCGCGGGCGTGAGAAAGATCGTGCAGGTGACTGCGCTGGGCACCGCGGCTGATGCGGAAAGCATTTACCATAAGACCAAATGGCAAGCCGAAGAACATGTGCGCCAGAGTGGCTTAAATTGGGTAATTCTGAGGCCATCGCTTATCGTCGGCAAACAAGTCGGCAATCGCAACAGCAAGCTCGTCGCTCGCTACATCAACCTCATAAACTCACGGTCGACGGTGCCGGTGATCGGCGGCGGCAGCAATCGGCTGCAGCCCGTGTTCATAGGCGACCTGGCGCAAGCTCTCGAGCGCGCCATCAATCAATCCGAGTTTGACAATCAAATGTTTGAAATTGGCGGCGATGAAATTCTCAGCATGCGCCAAATTGTCCAAAAGCTCATGCACACGCTCGGCACCAACAAGAAAATAAGCGGCGTATCGCCTCTTGCCGCGAGCGTCCTGGCCAGAATCTGCGAGACAGTGCAGCGGGTTCCGACCATAAGTCGCGATCAAGTGAAGTTGTCGCTCAGGGACAACGTTTGCAGCAACAACGCCTTGCGCACGAAGTTTGGCATTGAGCCGACGAGCATGGACGCAGCGCTGGCTACCTACAGCACAGCCGAACAGCCGGGAGGGTTGCTTGAAAGTTCTGGTAACCGGCGCTAGCGGTTTTTTTGGATGCAGCCTGGTGCCGGCTCTTAAAGCAGCTTCGCATGAGGCGATTACCTTCGGACGCAGACAGGGAATTCCTCGTTTTGCTCATCTCAACATCGAACATCGGCGCGGCGACATAAGCGATTCGTCTTCACTGACGAAGGCATTCGATGGTATCGATGTGGTCATTCATATGGCTGGACTCGTGTCGTATCGCAAAACCGATTACCTCAAGCTTTATCAATCCAACGTAGTCGGCACAGCCAATGTCATGCAGGCAGCGCTGAGCGCGGGCGTGGGACGTGTCATCCACATGAGCTCTATTGCCGGCATGGGAATTCCGCCTGAAGGCACGGTCGGCACGGAAGGAATCGAATACAACCTCTCTGGGCGTGGTCTGCACTATTGCGATACCAAGCATGGAAGCGAGCTCAAGGCGCTCTCCTTCTTCACACAAGGACTGCCGGTAATCATTCTCGAGCCTGGTATCACATTCGGTGAAGGCGACACACACCCGCACCACCATACAATTTTTCGTTCAATGCAAAAGGGCGGGCAGATAGGCTACCCAAAAGGCGGCGTGATGTTCTCGGACATCCAGGATGTGGTAAGGACGACAATCAACGCGATGTCGCAAGGTCGTCCGGGCGAACGTTATGTCGTGGGCAGCGCCAATCTGACCTTTCGCGACTCGTCGATCGCGTTATCCAAAGTAATCGGCGGCCGCATTCCCGTGTTTCCAATTCCAGGCGCAATCAGCGAACTGGCCGGTGTGGCAAGCGAAGCGATCGTCCCTCTGTTTGGACAAACGCCAAAACTCACCTGGCAAGTCGCCTGGTTGAGTCAGCACAAAATCTTCTTCAGCTCCGACAAAGCGATGAAGGAGCTTGGTCACAAACAAACACCATTCGAAGAAACGATCCGTCGCACCGCGCCGTATTATCTGGGTTGCGCAACAAGCGAAAACTCAAGCGGCGAGCTCATACACAAAAACTGCATTTAGAGGCGCTTAGATCTCGCCGGTGTCTGCTGCATGGCTTGGAGAAGGAATTTTTTGGCTAGTGCCGCTTCGTCCAGTCTGCCGGCTCTAATTTCGACGCTGCACAATTGCTCGAGGTATCTCGTGGTCCGCTTTGTTCTCGTATCTAGTTTGCCGATTTTTTGAGCATGTCCGATCGCTTGTTGAAGGGATGCAATCGCTTCGTTGTAACGTTCAAGCTTCGCCTCGACGCCGGCTTTTATAGCCAACCAGTCCGCCGTGATAAACGGGCCATTATTGACATCGGGATTGCACCGGTACGCCAATGCTTTAGTCAGCAATTCCAATTGTTTCTTACAATCATTGTTTTCTGCACGCGCGAGAGCCGACTCCGCCATATACAGGTCGGCAAAATCGTAGGAGCCGCCTGCCGTCGTGCTGTAAATTTCGTGCACATGTTGCAACGCCTTATGCGCATCTTCGAATCTTTTTGTCGGCACCAAGTCGCAGGCAGTAATGAAACTGAGAACTCTGGCAGTCAGCCGCCCATCCCGATTCATCAATTGAGGAAGAAGCGCACAGGCGTCGGCATGAGCTCGATTGAATTGCTCGATGTGCTTGCCGTCCGAATAATAATTGGCAAAATCCAGATATGTCTTGGCGAGATATTCCGGACTATCGGCTTTCTGCAAATGCGCAATTGCCTGAAGATAACTCGTTTCTGCCTCAGGCCACTTGCCACCGCCTTGATAGTGTTGTGAATCGATGTATGCCAATCTGCCTTTGCAATATTCAATTTCCTGTGAGTTGAGGTCGGTCATATCAAACACGTTGAAGACGTGTTCTTGGCGCGAGCCGCTGGAAGTTTGAGCTTGAGCAAGTTGCGCTTTGCAGATGGTAAATTTATCGATGTGATTGGCCATTGGTTGCACGGCTGCGTCGCCGGCGGCCAGGCACGGTTCGATGCCGGACCAATGAATCCCTCCGAGCGTATTGCCCTCCTCCCTGAAAATTACCGCCAGGTCGGCGAGATCCAACACCACCTGCTTAGCTTCTGCGTCGCCGAGGGTGCCTGAATTCTGCGCCTCGAGCAAGAGAGGAAACGCCTCTTCGTAATGGCCGTCGTTGAACTTTTTGTGCGCAGTTTCGAATTGCGGCGAATGTGGTTGCATACTTCGAACCGCGATTATCCCCGCCAAAACAGCAAGGCATGGCACGGCTAGAATGCAGAGCCAGATCGTCGCCCGCCGCAAACCGACATTGGGTAATTTGATTT
>DATNQY010000273.1:0-28039 GCA_036703785.1 Candidatus Obscuribacterales bacterium | reverse complement strand
GTGCCAACGCGCGCAGGCTCCTGAGATCGGCGCAGCCAAGCACAACTAAAGGTGGCACCATATGCAAACAGCGACCAAGCAAGCAACAGACGCGGTGGGCATGGTTATCGGCAGAGGCAAGCCGACGCGGCGCGCTTACGGCTTTGATGAAATCGCCCTGGTGCCGGGCTCTTTGACGCTGGATTTCGAGCTTTGCGATGTTTCCACCAGCTTGGGCGGTCACAAGCTGAGCATCCCGATTTTGGGCTCGGCAATGGACAGCGTCATAGATGTGAAGACCGCGGGCATCATTGGCAAGGCGGGTGGTCTGGGCGTGCTCAACCTGCAAGGGCTGCAAACTCGGTACGAAGATGCCTCAGACGCCTACGCGCAGATCGAAACTTGTGAAAAGCACGAGTTTGTCGAAGTGATGCAAAAGCTTTATGCAACGGCGGTAAAAGAAGAGCTTATTACCAAGCGCATCAAAGAAATTAAAGCGCAAGGAGTGCTGGTGGCCGCTTCGGTAACACCCAACGCCGCGCGCCAATTGGGGCCTGTTGCCGTGGCAGCGGGATTGGATATTTTATTCGTGCAATCGACTGTCACCGGTCTCGAGCATCGCAGCGCCCAAGGCAACACACAGCTCGACTTGAAAGCGTTTTGCAAAGAAATCGCAGTGCCGGTAATTGTCGGCAACACAGTCACTTACGACGCAACTCTCGGACTTTTGGAAACCGGCGTCGCCGGGGTTCTCGTCGGAGTAGGACCAGGCGCAGCCTGCACCTCCCGCGGCGTGCTCGGAATCGGTGTCCCGATGGCTACTGCCATCGCGGATTGCGCGGCGGCTCGTGACGACTACAAGGCGCGCAGCGGACGCACCGTGACCATCATCGCTGATGGTGGCATGGCAGTCGGCGGCGACATTTGCAAAGCCATCGCCTGTGGTGCCGACGCTGTCATGATTGGATCGCCGCTGGCGCGCGCCAAGGAAGCGCCCGGTCGCGGATATCACTGGGGAATGGCGACGCCGTCGCCGGTATTGCCGCGCGGCACGCGCATCAAAGTCGGACACTCTGCTTCGCTGCAGCAAATTCTTATGGGGCCGGCTCATGTGGACGACGGTACACAGAATCTCGTGGGCGCGCTGAAAACCAGCATGTCAACCTTGGGCGCGTCGAATCTTGCCGAGATGCAGCAGGTGGAAGTCATCATCGCGCCTTCCATATTGACGGAAGGCAAGGTGTTCCAAAACGCCCAACAACTTGGCATGGGCAGAAGCTAAGAAGCTTAACAAATTTGCATGCTTCAATGTGCCCAGAACGGGCGCCATTGCCGACTTTGACGAAAAACCATAGGGTTGCTCAGGTGGCAGCGATTTCCAATTTGCTATTCAATGGAAAGTAGCTTTTCGGAATTCTGTCTCTAAGAGGTTTACTATGCGTTTGCAAAAAAATCTGGCGCTTGCTTCGCTGTCTTGCGCGGCGATGCTGTCTGTTTCGCTTGGTTTGCTCCCCTCCATGCCGGCTGCTCGGGCAGCGGATGCAGGCGGCGTGCTTGCTGCGCTTGGTCCCAATACCATCGCCGACATGGCGCAGGCAGCGGCTCCGGCGGTTGTGAATATTGATGTCAGCGAAAGCTCAGCAGGACAATCGTTCCCGGGCATCAGCGGATTGCCCCCAGGATTCGAATTTTTCTTCAATGGTCAGCGCATGAACCCGTTTGGCAATGGTGGCGGCGGCGGCGATCGCGGCGTCACTCCCCACGGCAACGAGCACAAATTTGAAAAACGCGACACCGGCTCGGGCTTCATCGTTCGTCCCGACGGTTACATCGTCACCAACTTCCACGTCGTCCGTGATGCGGACAAAATTAAAGTCACGCTCAACGACAACCGTAGCTTCGACGGCAAAGTGGTGGGCGTCGACCCGTTTTCCGATATAGCAGTCGTTAAGATCAACGGCGAAAATCTGCCGACATTGAAGATGGGCACTTCGAGCAACTTGCGCCCTGGCGAATTTGCCGTCGCCATCGGCAGCCCGCTTGGCTATGATCATACCGTCACACTGGGCATCATCTCTGCGGTTGGTCGCAGTGTCACGGACGTTAACGGCAACGTCAACTTTATTCAAACCGACGCCGCCATAAATCCAGGCAACTCAGGCGGACCGCTTCTGAATTTGAACGGCGAAGTGATAGGCGTCAATACTGCCATCCGTCGTGACGCGCAGAACATTGGCTTTTCGATTCCTATAGATGTAGCGAAATCAGTCTCGCAAGATCTGATCGCTTACGGCAAGATTTTGCGTCCGTGGCTCGGCATTCAGATGCATGAGCTCGATGAAAGCACCGTTAAAGGGCTCGGTCTAAACCCGAGCACCAAAGGCGTGGCCATTATGGGATTTGTGGAAGGCAGCCCTGCGGAGGCTGCCGGACTGGAAAACTTTGACGTCATCCAAAAAATCGACGGCAAAGATATGCTGACGCCGAAGCAAGTGAAGGAATACGTGCAGGCCAAAAAAGTCAGCGATACGTTGAATTTCGTAGTGCTCCGCAAAGATGGCGTGAAAGTGGTGCCGGTCAAAGCCGGCAACTATGCCGACATGATGGACACTCATAAAGAAGCGCTTGCTCCTAAGCCGCCGCGGCAAGAGTAGTCCGGGACACGATTGGGCGTGCACTGCAACGCAAGAGAATCTGCGTGGTGGCGGTGGTGGCCGGCCGGCGTAATTTCCGCCTGTCCGGCCCATTTTTTCGTACTTTCCCCATTGGAGCAGTAACCGATTGCGGTAATATTCCAGGTACCCCCTACACAAGCAATTTCGAGCGAAGCGCGGGCCCGTCAACGCGCCGACGCCGCTCTCGCGCGGACTAGCCGTAGGGTCACCAGCCCCGCAAAAGGTCTCGCGAAAAATGAATATGGAAAGTGCTGATGCGTCCAAGACGCATAAGTCGGTTGATGGCGCCCAGCCCGCCAAAGAATGGAGCGTAGGTGGCTTTGTCCATGCTGAGTTGAGCCTGCTTGGCTCCTTGAAAGACAATTTTAAAGAAGCTTTCAAAGACGAATTAAAGGATAACTGGAAAACGTTGGCTGTCGAAGCCGGTGTCGGTATAGTTGCCGGCGCTGCCGTTGCAGCGGTCACACGCAACCCAGCTTTAGTCGGTCGCACGATCGGTCAAATCTTGGGTCGGGAGAATCCATTGGCGCTAGGGCAAGCGTGGGCTCCCGCCGTCGGTTCGACAATGAAAGTGGTGCCATGGGCGATGGGCGGACTGGCGGCAGTTGACGCCGGGAGTCGCCTCGGTACACCGGCCTGGGATCTCATGTTGCACCCGGAAAACGAAGCTGCCGACAAACAAAAATTTGCGCACAACGTCGCCGGACTGACTCAAGATTATACTGCTGCAGGTCTGGGCGGTTTGGCCGGTGCGCGTTTCGCTTGGGGACGGACGGCTCCTTATGTGAATAGCGGGCCCGAGGTCGATTTTTCAGCCCAACAGAAATGGGCGGCGGAAAATCCGAGCAAGCTGAATAAAGCCGCGCGCGTTCAAGATCCCGATAAATATGTATTCCAAGAAGAACACGAAATCAAGCCTGATGTCGAAGCGCATTACAACAGCGCCTTCCCTGAGGAAGAACGCCAGGCCGTCCACGGCGAAGGTGGATACAACGAAAAGATCGCGCAAGGAGCTAACCTGGTCTATACGTTGCGTGACAAAACTACCGGCGAACTTGCTGCCGCACATATTCTTGGCGTGCACGAACAGCCCGATCCGCTGCCGGAATCGAAGGGGTTGCTCGCAGATTTCGGAAACTGGATGGCTGGTAAAAAGGCACCGCCGCTGGAGACAATGCATGGTGACTTCATTTTTGTAAAAGACGACCTGCGCAGCCAGGGCGTAGGAAGTCACATGTATAACCTTGTGCTCGATGCCGCTCAAAAGCGTGCTCAGGACGGTGGCAAGCATCTTGTTGCTTTGACTGGTGAAATGGAAGATCCTGGTCGTCCGGCGAAAGAGTTGATGGCGGCGGTTGACGAACATCAACCTGGTGTAATTAAAGCCGAGCGAGCACTTGATCCGGTCTCCTGGGGGCGCAGCACCATCGATGCTCTGCGGTATGCGCACCCGCACATTCAGGACGAGGACGCAGCAACCTTGGGTCGATCATATATGGCTCGCCTGGGACAAGGCGCCCTCAGTGATGAAAAGGCGCAACCGGTAGGCGAGACATTGCAAACCCTTGATGAGAGGATCCGGCGCCAGGAATTCTACTGGGCGCTGCCAAATCCGAAAGTCGATTCTGGTATCAAGTGGCAGATCCAGGATTTCAATGACCCGTCCTATTCACGTACGCCGGATTCCGATGCGCACTGGACAACTGTCCTGTTTGATCCAAAACGGTTCGCGCCACGGGAAGCAGGCTATCAGTTCTTGACCGACGAGGCCGGCTACACCTTGCCTGCCAATTCGCAGCAAGTACGCGATTACATGGCCGCCAATAACTATTACAGAGGTTCTGCTGCCGGAGCATATACATCCGGTAGTTTGGCGGGCTCTGTGAGCTTGGCGAAACCCGGTTCGCACGCCTGAGGTCGTATATGGGCTCCGAACGTTTGTCAGAATCGATCGACACCAAGCTGAAGCGCGAGCTTAACCTCGCTGCAGAAGGACTGAACGGTTTTGCCGACGCGGCCCGCGACGCCTTCACCAATCATAAGACCGAGACTCTACTCGAGGCCGGTGGCGCTGCAGCCGTCGGCGTCGGGTTAGCTCTTGTTCGCCAGATTCCCGGTATCGGATTGCCGATTAGCTTAGCGATGTCGGCAGGCTTGCTTGGCGCCTCTGTGAAAGGCGTGGTGGAAAACGGAAGCGCGGCGTTCGGCGCTTTCCATGACAACTGGAAATCGGCCGATCATTGGCAGGCGAACAAAGATATTGTCCACAACGATATTGGGAAGTTTGCCTTCGATACAGCCGTGATGGCGGCCGCAGGAGGAGTGAGTGCCGGGTTAGTGCGCGGCTTTGGCGCTGCCGGCTTCACTAGCGCCCGCCCACTGGGCGCTCTTGCCTCCGGCGAAACACCGCTGCGGTCCGGCTTCTTGTCGGCAGGTCCGAAGTTAGATGTGGAGCCCGCCTTCCCGAATACCGAAGTGCAAAGAGCATTTCAATTTCAGCGCGATACCAGCGCCAATTCGCCTTGGTTGCGCACGGTCGCCAACTTGCCATTGTTACCACGCCTTGAAGGCAAAGTCGACGCCGATGTCGCCGTGGTCGGATCGGGCGTAGTCGGACAGCAGATAGCTTATCGCCTTGCGCAGATGGGTAAGAAAGTAGTCGTTTTGGAAGGGGGCAGAGTTGCCTCCGGGACTTCAGGCATGATGGGCGCCATGAACACCGTGGTTCCGGACACCGGGTTCGGTCCGATGCTGGAAAAATTGGGTCCCGACAAATTCGCCGAGATGATGGGCCGCATGCTGGCGGCTCGTTCATCAGTGGAAATTTTGGGACGTAAGTATGGTGACTTCCGGCCGCACAACTCATACAACGTCGCATATTCAGAAAACAATGCCGATGTTGTCTCGGAAGCGGATTTACTTCGTAAATTCGATCCGCGAGTACGATTCGTCAATGGAAAGGAAGCGCAAGACCTGTTTCCATTGGCGCGTTCTGCAGCGATTTTACCTGGCGAAGGCAACCTGAATCCCGTGAAAATGCTCAACGGCATGGCTCGGTCCGGTCAATATCAGGTTTTCGAAAACTCGCCCGTTCTGTCTGTAGTGCCCACCACAGACGGTGCGCTGGTCTTCACGGATAACGGCGTCGTTCATGCTAAGGACAAAGTCATACTTGCCACCAACCATCCGGTTGGTCCATTTATTGACGCAAACGATCATCTGACAGCGGTGCAAACGTTTGCCAACGTCGCCGACATTGGACGGCGCATGCCCGGTAATTACTTCGACGCGCCGGACCAGACATCGGGGAAGGTGCCATTCTCCTATTGGCGCCAGTTTAACCTCCCGAAGTTCGGCTCTACTGAAACGTTGGTAGGTGGGACGGCACATTTTTTACATGATGGAGTTGCCCTTCCGTTTGAGCCGCAACTTCCGCAGGTGACATCGCGCTTGTTTAATGGTGCGTCAGGTCGGGATCAATTCACCGCCCTTATTTGGACGGATTACGATTGGGGTTTGCCTCTCTATTATCATCACCGGCAATTTCCGGTTTTGTCCACCGCCTTGGGTGGTGGTGGCAATGGCTTGAACGCCGGCGCCATGTTGGCGCAAGCGGTTGCGCGAGAAGCAATCGGGCAAACAGACCCCTTGCTGACACCGGCGCGTTCAGTGACCTGATCAGGCCGCTTTCGAGACTCGCAGTTTTGAGATGCGGTGCCCTTGCAGGCTTTCGACTTGCATTTTCAGTCCTTGCCATTCGAGCTGCTCGCCTTTTTGCGGCAAGTGTCCGAGTTCGCTTATAACCAATCCCGCGACGGTGGCATAAGTAGTTGTTTCCGGCGGCGGTTCTTCCACGCCGAACGCTTCCGCGAACTCATCAACCGGGGTTAGTCCGTCAACCTCCCAAACGTCGTCTTGTCCGGCCGTGCGCTTTATAAATTCTTCGTCGGTACGATCGATGTCGCCGACAATTTCTTCCACAACGTCGCGTACGCTGACAACGCCGGTGACCCCGCCGAATTCGTCAAGCAAGATAGCGATGAAGTGTCCGGTGTGTCGGAACGTGCGCAACATGAACAAGGCATCTTCGGTGTCCGGTACGAACAACGGCGTGCGCATAACCTTGCGCAAGGAAATCTGTTGTCCGGCCGCTGCGGCTTTCAGAATCTCACGAACGTCGATGACACCCAAAATATTATCGGCAGTCTCTTCGGCAACCGGCAGCTCCCAGAGCTTGGAGTCGCCGATCTTTGTCAGCAAGCTGGACATGTCATCGTTGACTTCCAACCATTCCATTTCCGTGCGAGGCCGCATCAGGGTGCTCAATTTCGTTGATCCAAGTTCAAGAATCGCTTCCAGCATGTCATGTTCGAGCTGATCGAAAACACCGGCCTTGGTGCCTTGTCTGACGAGCATCAATAGTTCCGCATCGGTGATTGGCGGGTCGGTGCGGGTTGAATGCGGCACGAATCTGAGAATGAAGTCCGCCGTCGCGGTAACGATCAGAACTGCCGGCTTCAGAATCTTCATTAAAAAATCCATCGGAAAACTGATGGTGCTGGCGATTGATTCCGGGCTGCCTAAGGCGACGCGCTTGGGCACGATTTGAACAAGCAAGGTTACGAAGGTGAGGACGACGACGATTCCGATGCTGACGGTGTGCTCGTGCAGACTGGTCAAAACGGGAAAGACGTTGGACAGAGCCATCAGCCGCGGAGTGAGAAAGCTTTGTGTGCAAGCACCGAGGACAATGCTAATCAAGGTGACACAGATCTCGATGGTTGCCACCATCCTGTCCGAGCGGCCTGCTACTTCCAGCGCTTTCGCCGCGCCTTTGTTGCCTTCGGATTTCCGTTCTGCCAGCCGGGTTCGTCTGGCGGATATCAAGGCAGTCTCCGATAGAGCAAGGAAGGCAGTTGCCGCCAGCAGCATCACAATAATTGAAAGCACATCCATTCAAAACACCGGGATGGTTCTTTCAGTTAGACATAAGAAGCTCGTCCAGTGTTCCACGCCCAACCCGTCAAAAAGCGGGCTCCCGCCCGCCGCTACGACGACTCATAGCGCATTGTAGCGGCGGGCGGAGCCCGCTATGGCTGAACCGTCTTGTGTTCTTCCTGCTGAGCTTTGGTGCGTTCAATCGTGCGCAGCAAGCGCATGGCTGCTACCGCAGCGCCGAAGCCGTTGTCTATGTTCACTACGGTCAGGCCCGCCGCGCAACTGTTGAGCATGGTGAGCAAGGGCGCCAGTCCCTGAAAGGCGGCGCCGTAGCCAACCGATGTGGGAACGGCGATTACCGGACCCTCAAGCAAGCCGCCGATCACGCTTGGCAGTGCGCCGTCCATGCCGGCGACGACGATGCTGACGGAAGCCGAATGAAGCGTCTGCAAGTTGTCGAGCAAACGGTGAATGCCGGCTACGCCCACGTCATTGATTCGAATTACAGGCACACCGTGTGCTTGAAGCACAATCGCCGCTTCCTCTGCCACTGCCAGATCGGCAGTGCCCGCCGTAACCACTGCCACCGGCGGCAGTGATTCGTCAGGTTGCGGAAGCGAACCGAAAACGAGCATTTTGCCAAGTTCGTGATAGCCCGCCTCAGGCAATTCCTGCAAAACTTGTTTGGCTACTTCCGTGCTCGCTCGGGACGCGAGAACCAGTTGATGGTGTCGGCGAAGCCGTTGGGCAATGGCAATTATTTGCTCGGTTGTTTTGCCGGGGCAAAAGATTACTTCGGGCATGCCCTGACGCAAATGACGATGCAGATCGAGTTTGGCGAAGCCGACATCTTCATAGGGCAGGTGGCGCAACATCTCCAGCGCATCCTGTGGAGACAACTCTTGCTTCGAGACTGCTTGCAATATGTCAGCCAGGCGTTGTTTATCCATCGCTGGCTCCGCTTAGCGGGCTTTCGCCCGCCGCTACCGTTTCACCCGGGCGCTGCTCCGCTTGTAAGAACGTATTGGCCGAGCCGCGGCGGTATCCCTGCGGATCGATTTCGACTTGTTGGTAGCCGAGCGATTTTAAGTGAGTGATTATTTGTGCCTGCAATGGCACATTGCCAATCACACGCCGCAACTCCGGCGCGTCTATTTCCACGCGAGCGGTAGTGCCGTGATGACGCACGCGCACCTGGCGAAAGCCCAGCACGTGCAGAAATTCTTCGGCGCGGTCGACGATTGATAATCCCTGCAGCGTCACCGGCTGGAACGTCGGGAATCGCGAAGCCAGACATGCCGCTTGTGGGCGGTCCCACGACGGCAAGCCTGCTTTTTGGGCGAGCGCTCGTATGTCCGCTTTTTCTAACCCTGCTTGCTGCAATGGACTGACAACATTGAACTCGCGCGCGGCCTGATGTCCGGGACGATAATCCTTGAGGTCGTCCATGTTGGCGCCGTAGGCAATGTGCTTAATGCCGAGCTTCTGCGCGAGGGTTTCCAGTTCGGTGAATAATGTCTTTTTGCAGAAGTAACAGCGCCTTTCGTCGTTGCGCGCGTACTCCTCGCTCTCCAGTTCGGTGGTTTCGATTTCGGTCAACTCCCACCCGAATTGCTCAGCTTGTTGGCGAGCGGCGGCAAGCTCTTCTTTTGCCAGACTAGCGGATAGCGCGATGACGATACGCGCGCGCGCGCCCAACTCGCGCCTTGCGTAGTACGCAAGCAGAGAGCTGTCGACACCGCCCGAGTAGGCGACGATGACGCTGCCGAGCTCTAAAAGCCGCTGCTTAAGGGCCTCTTCGCGCGAGGTAATGCTGGAGTTTATGGTCACTATGCCATCCATGTCGGTTGGGACAAGGTTTTATGATATCGCAGGCGAGCCGCCTGCGCTTCTCGACTGGTCAACGATCCGCCTGCGCTCCTCTAATAGCAGTCAACGAACCGCCTCTTCGACCAGATTACCGTCCACAAGGGCGTTCAAGCATGTGCGTATAGTCTTCTCTTCTTCGGCGCCAGCAGATCGGAAGAGCGTACCGAGCTCTTGTGTAAGCCGCTGATGATCGATGGATTGCGGCTTGCCAACAAGGATCTTGCGATACGAAGTTTTTGTCAACCCTTCTTCCGCCGTGAGCAGCTCTTCGTAAAGTTTCTCGCCTTTGCGTAAGCCGACGAATTGGATTTCGATGTCCTGTCCCGGTCGCAATCCGGACAGCTTGATCAGGTCGCGGGCAAGGTCGAGGATTTTGATCGGTTTGCCCATGTCGAGAACGAATATGTCGCCGGCCGATCCGATGGCGGCTGCCTGCAGGATCAATTGAACGGCTTCCGGAATCAACATGAAGTAACGAGTGGCTTCCGGGTCTGTGACTGTCACCGGACCGCCCCGAGCGATTTGTTCGCGCCAGATCGGCAGGACAGATCCGCGACTGTCCAACACATTGCCGAAACGCACTGCGACAAATTTCGTTTGCGCGCCGCGCGCCGCCATGTCTTGAATTACCATCTCGGCAATTCGCTTGGTGGCACCCATCACGCTGGTCGGGTTCACCGCTTTGTCGCTCGATACCAGCACAAAACGCTGCACGCCGAATTCCTCGGAGAGAGTTGCCACCGCTTGCGTGCCGGCAATATTGTTGGTCACGGCTTCTGAAACGTTCAGCTCCATAAGAGGAACGTGCTTGTGTGCGGCCGCGTGAAATACGACGTGCGGTCTGAAGCGAGCAAAGACATGGGACATGCGCTGCCTATCTCTAATGTCGGCAATCACCAAGCGCAGTTTCACCGGCTCCGGTCTCTTCTTCAGTTCTTCATGAATCATGAAGATGCTATTTTCACCGCGTCCGACCAGTATCAATTCCTCCGGCTCAAAACGCATAATCTGGCGGCACAGCTCGCTGCCGATAGAACCGCCTGCGCCCGTGACGAGGACGCGCTTGCCTTCGATGTAATCGGCAATCGAGGCGTTATCGAGATCCACGGGCTCACGTCCGAGCAGATCGCCGAGCGAAACTTCACGTAACTGGCTGATGCTTACGCGTCCGTCGATCAGTTCGAAAAATCCCGGCAGAATGCGCGTCTCTACTTCGGACGCTTTACAGACGTCCACGATGCGGCGAATTTCGGCCGGCGGAGCCGAAGGAATCGCGATGATAACTTGATCGACGACGAGATTCTCTATCAACGCCGCCAGGTTGGCGGTGGTGCCAAAAACTGTGAGATTGCCGATGCGCTTGCGAACTTTCAGCGGATCATCATCTACGAAGCCAACCACATCTACGCCTACTTCCAGGCGATGTGACAGTTCGCGCACCACTAATTGTCCGGCGTCACCGGCGCCGACGACGAGCGCTCGCCGCCGCAAGGGCTGACGCCAGTGACGTCGCTGGCGGTGCTCGGTTTGCATGCGGCGTGTCACGCGGGCTGCGCAAAGGAGGAGAAATACGATCGCAGGCTCAGTGAGTATGACGCCGTATGAAAGCTGCTGTCCGTCAACCGGCAGCTTGCCCAGTGCGCGGAAAATCATCAATATGGTCGTGACGCTGACAATGGAAACGGCCAGCTCCACCGTTTCAGTAAGTCCTGTGTATCGCCAGAGGCGGCGATAGACGCCACAAATCCAGTTGGAGAAGAGGCGCAGCGGCACCAGCACAGGCACAAACGTAACCAGCTGGTGCAAGAACACCGGACTCAGCTTGCCGTCGAAGCGAATCAAAAACGCGGCCGCCAAGCCCGCCGCGCAAATGGCTCCATCAATAAAGACTTGCAGCAGGCGCATCCATTGGATGGCCGCTAACGGACTGTCCGCACCACCTGTGGTGTCGGCATCCAGCGTGTTTCGGTTTGATTGCGACTGCGGAAGCAACGGCACGCCAAATCCAACCAGGTGACCTGCAAAGAGACCGGCCTATATTAACACGGGGTTGCCAAGCTTCTATTGGCGGCGTTTAAGGATGCCGGCGCAATGGTTTGATGCTGACAACCGGGGCGGCGCGTTGGGCGTCCTAGCGGAGGTCCTGGTCTTTCAGACCGGACGAACCTTTAGAAATCCAATCCTTGGCGATATCAATAGGCACCGCGGCGAATTTGGCAGCCCCTTCGCACGCCTGTTCGTGAGTCAAATCTAGTGTTCTGAGCTCGCGGTAGTGCTGGATGACTTCCACCTGCATTTTGCCGCCCGGGCGCACCGGCTTGCGAATCATCTGGAAGGCCGGCAGCGCCTTTGCCAGGACAAAACCAACGGCAATGCTGATGATGGCGGCAATCGGCTGGAAAGCCGACGGGTGTACTTGCAAGGTTCCGAGCATGACGGTGTGCGCCGTTCCAAGGAAATCCAAGTGCGTCCTGGCAACGATGGTCTCCTTATCAAAGTTCAATGCCACCTGCAATATAACTTGATATGCGACAAAGGCGATTACATACAACCAGGGCGAAACCCAGTAGCGCTCTTCGAGCGGAGTTTCCTTCTCATTGCGGAAAATTTCCGTGTTCGGGCGAATCCACTGCTGCACCTTGTGCTCGAGTTTGGGGAAGTAGGCGAAATAGGCGCCCAAAAGTCCGAACAACAGCATGGATGGACCAAGGTACATCTTGTCCGGCGTCGCCTTGGCAGTTATGAAGACCAAGAACCAGCCGCTTATGACCAGCATGAACATCATGATGCCGAAGCGAACGTTTTTCATTTTGCGTTCGACAACATAGCCGAAAACCCAAGTGAATACGGCGTTGAGGGGCCAGAGCCAGACGGTAAACTGCGCGCCTGTCGCCGTAAACATGTACGACAACAATCCGGCCCAGTCGTGGGTGCCCAGCAGATCGGACATGTGTCCTGCCGTAAATGCATATTTCTCGACCCAGAAAACCTTGCCGTTAGAGGCCATCGCCGTGAGCAGAATCATGCCTAGCAGGGTCAGGATAGTAACTGCCGGCGGCGGCTCTGGCGGTTCGATAGTCTTGTAGGGCAGTCGTTTTTGTCCTGGCTTGTTCATGGCGCTCGCTGGTGGATTAGTAAGTGTCTTGCTGAAATATTCCCGGCAATCGGAAAATTCTACAGGACTTTACCCTGTAGTACTTCTTGAAGTTTACCCGGTGCTACTTCCCCTGACCAGGTATTACTACGTTAACCAACCGATTGGGCACCACAATTACCTTGGTGGGCTCCTGGCCGCTAAGCTTGGATTTGACCTTTTCATCCGACAGGGCCAAGTTTCGCGCCTCGTCATCGGGCAATCCGCGGGGCACGTGTGTCTTGCCTACGACCTTGCCGTTTACCTGCAGCACCAATTCGATGGTGTCGGATACCGTCAGCTCTGGCACGTACGTCGGCCATTCGGATGTGTGTATGAAATCTTCGGCACTGCGAGCGCACCCGGATTGATGCCACAGTTCCTCCGCCAGATGCGGAGCCATAGGCGCCAGCAAGCGAAGCAGATTGCAAACAGCAAAAGACAACAGTTCTTTCTCCTGCTGCGTGAGATTGGATCGCACCCCCGGCTCGCCGCCTGACGATTCTTTGCCGTTGCCGTCGCTGTCAGATTCGTATGTGAATTTGTACAGGCCGTTCACCAGCTCCATACAACGTGCAATCGCCGTGTTGAACTGATAGCGCTGCGGGCTCAGGTCGTCCGTGACTGCTTTGACGGTCGCATGTATAGATTGCAACAATGTCTTGCCGCGCTGATCGAGATTGCCATAAGCACGTATTCCTTCAGGAGGAGCTGCCGGCTTGCCTTCGGCGTTGAGGATCGCTTTGCTGTCGATCAAATCCTGCACCAGGCGCCATACCCGACCGAGGAATCGGAACTGGCCGATGGCGCCTTCTTCGGACCACTCCAGCTCTTGCTCGGGCGGCGCGGCAAACAGGGTGAACAAGCGCGCGGCATCGGCGCCGAACTTTTTGAAGAAATCGGTTGTGCCCACGACGTTGCCGCGTGATTTCGACATCTTTTCGATGCGACCTGATTGCTGCGAATACTTGGTGACCATTCCCTGCGAAAGCAAATTGCTGAACGGCTCGTCGCAGCTCACTAGCTTCAGATCGCGCAGAGCCTTGGTGATAAATCGCGAGTACAGCAAGTGCAAAATTGCGTGCTCGATGCCGCCGACGTATTGGTCCACCGGCATCCAGTAGTCGACTTTATCCTTGGCAAACGGCAGCTTATCGTTGTTTGCATCGCAGTACCGCAGATAATACCAACTGGAGTCGATGAACGTATCCATCGTGTCCGTCTCACGCCGCGCGTCGCCCGCGCATTTCGGACACTTCACGTTCAACCAGTCGGCGGCTTTGCCGAGCGGATTGCCGCCTTGACCGGTAAAGGTGATGCCTTCCGTCGGCAGTTTTACCGGCAGTTGATCGTACGGCACTGGAACAGCGCCGCATTTCTCGCAATGAATGAGCGGAATCGGGCAACCCCAATAGCGTTGACGGCTGATCAGCCAATCGCGCAAACGGAACTGCGTGCGCGGCTTGCCGCTCAAGTTTTGCGCGGCCCAGTCCACCATCTTTTTCTTCGCGTCTTCATTGGGCAGGCCGTTCCACTGGCCGCTATTGACCATGATGCCCGGCTCTATGTATGCCTCTTTCAGTTCACCTTGTGCTTTGCCTTCCGGAGCAATCACTTCCTTAATCGGCAGGTTGAATTTCTTGGCGAAGGCAAAATCGCGCTCATCGTGCGCAGGCACGCCCATAACCGCGCCCGTTCCGTAACTCATCAAGGCATAGTCGGACACCCAGATCGGCACGGCATCACCGTTGAACGGATTAATTACGTGCGCGCCGATCGGAACACCGGTTTTCGACTTCTCGTCGGCGGCGACGCGCTCGAGTTCTGTTTTGCGCTTTGCCACTTCAACGTATTTTTCCACTTCGGCGCGCTGTTTGTCCGTGGTCAGTTCTTTCACCAGCGGATGTTCCGGCGCCAGCACGAGATAGCTGACACCGAATACGGTATCAGGGCGCGTGGTGAAGACCGTAATGCGAACGTTGGGCTTGTCTTCGACAGTGAAATTCAGCTCGGCGCCTTCCGACTTGCCGATCCAGTTTTTCTGCATGAGGCGAACGCGCTCGGCCCAACCGGTGAGCTTGTCCAGATCGTCCAATAACTGGTCCGAATAAGCGGTGATCTTCAAAAACCACTGCGACATTTGCTTCTGTTCGACCGGTGTCTCGGGGTGCCGCCAGCATGCTCCGTTTTCCACCTGCTCGTTGGCGAGCACCGTTTCGCACTGCGGGCACCAGTTGACGGGCGCGCTCTTGCGATAGAGCAATCCCGCTTCGTGCAGCTTCAAGATCAGCCACTGCGTCCAGTGATAGTAATTTGCGCTGCTGGTCGTCACTTCGCGATCCCAGTCGTAGCTGGTGCCCAGCTTCTTGAGCTGTTCGTCGCGCATGTACTTGATGTTCTTATCGGTCCAAGCCCCGGGATGCAGCTTGTGCTTGATGGCTGCGTTTTCTGCCGGCAAGCCGAAAGAGTCCCAGCCCATCGGGTTGAGCACGTTGTATCCGAGCATGCGACGATTGCGCGAAATCACATCGGAGATCGTATACACACGCATGTGTCCCATGTGCAAGTCGCCTGATGGATACGGAAACATGACAAGCGAATAGAACTTCGGACGCTTGTCGAAATCGCGCGCTTTGTAGATGCCGCTCTTCTCCCAGGCAGCCTGCCATTTTTCTTCTATCTGCTGTGGGTTATAAGGAGCTGCCATCGAATCCTTCCTTTTGGCTTGCGGCACAGTCTGCCGCCTGTAGGGCGAGCCGCGCTTCGCCTATTAAGATAAGCGATCTTATCTCAAGGCCCAGATGCCAGCAAGCTGCTTGAGCTTGCATGCTAAGATTCTTAGCTCCAAGTGGCGCCGGATGGGCGGAGGAATGTTGTTGGAAACTGTAATGAACGAGGGGCACGTGGCGCTGCCTGACGATGTTATAGCCGAAGCGCAAGAACTCATACGAGGAGCGGAAGTGCTCCCCGATGGATTGAACGCGCTCGCCCAGCGTATTCTGCAGGCGCGCCAGGAAAAGCGGCCGCTGCGCGTCAAGTTGGGCATCGATCCCACCTCCACCGATTTGCACCTCGGGCACGCCGTGCAATTTCGCAAGCTGCGCCGCTTTCAAGAGTTCGGACACAAGGTAGTGCTGATCATAGGCGGCTTTACTGCGCGCATCGGCGACCCCACAGGCAGAAACGAGACGCGCCCCGTCCTCACTGAAGAACAGGTATCCGCCAACGCCAAGACTTACCTTGATCAGGTTGGCGTCATTCTCGATTTGGAAAAAACCGAACTTACCAACAATCAAGATTGGCTCGCTCCGCTCAATCTCGAGCAATTGCTAAAACTGGCCGGCAACGTCACCGTTAATCAATTGCTGGGCAAGGAAGCGTTCGGCGACCGCGTGGAAAAAGGCTTGCCGCTCGGCTTGCATGAAGTCTTCTATCCGCTCTTGCAGGGCTACGATTCAGTCGCGATCAAATCGGACATCGAGTTGGGAGGCACCGATCAGCGCTTCAACATTCTGATGGGGCGCGAATTGCAGCCGCGCTATGGGCTGAAAACTGCGCAGCTTGCCATGCTCTTGCCGTTGCTGGAAGGCACAGATGGCGAGAAGAAGATGTCCAAAACGTACAACAATTATGTTGGATTGAAAGAATCACCGACGGACATGTTCGGCAAAGTAATGCGCATCCCCGACAGCTTGATTCTCAAGTATTACGAATTGACGACTACCTTATCCGGCAGCGAAATCGACACTATTGATTGCGCCATTAAGGGTGGTGCCAACCCGATGCAATACAAGGAGCAACTAGCTCGTCAGCTTGTCGGGCAATATCACGGCAGCGGCGCCGGAGAGAAGGCGCTTGATGAATGGAAGCGCGTGCACAGCGAGCGGCAGGCGCCCGAAGACATGGAATCGTATGTGGTGGCAGAGCCGATGCCCGTGTTTCGTATCATGACGGCCGCCAAACTCGCCGATAGCAGCGGCGCCGCCAAGCGGCTGGTCACCGACGGCGGAGTTCGCCTCGACGGCGAGCCGGTGCGCGACCCCAACTTCGTCATTGAGCCGCCGCAAACTGAGCACCGCGTGCTACAGGTCGGCCGGCGCAAATGGCTGCGTCTAGTCGGTTCGTAGGCGCCCATTTCGTTGGTAGCGGCGGACAAAGCGCGCTATCCAGGCATCGTTACAAAACATAGGCTCTAACGGAACAAAGCAGCTGAGGTTCCCATCGCTCGATTCATCGTCAGTGTTTATGTCGATGTCGTCACTAATCTATGCACCATATCAAAACCTGAACACGAACTCGCGGACCTCAGCGACTTCTAACAAGCTTAACTGAAGTGTAACTATGCTACGCCAGAACGCAGCGCCAATCACGGTGGCGGCAATTCTATTCATTGCCGCACTAGCAATCACGGCCTGGGCCGGATATGCGCTCAACGAGGCCAACACTTGGGTAACCCACAGCTACCAGGTAATGGCTGAGCTCGACAGCCTCTACGATAGCGTCGAACGCGCAGAGAGCGATATGCGCGGCTATGTCCTTACAGGCGATCCGAATTTGCGGGCAATGCTTCCGACCTTGAAACAGCGAGTGAACAACAAATTCGCCGGTTTGTCCCAATTGCTGACAGACAGTCCGGATCAGGCTGCGCTTCTGCGGCGGTTGCACTCGGAGGCGCAAGAAACGTTGAACTTCGCGGCGTCCGTCGACAATCTCTATCAGCGGTCTCCGCAAGCTGCCGGCGATCTCATCCGAAAGACCCACGGAACATCGATAATGTCCGCCATTGGCGATACCAGAGCACGCTTGCTGGACATCGAGACCCGCCTGCTCGATGAGCGCACGCGTCACCTGGAGACGATGAAATTCCTGGCGGTACCAATTGCGTGCGTATTGGCTGCATCGGGGCTCGCCATGCTTTTGCTCACGGTCTCCACTACCCGATTGATGTTAACCAATGAGGCGTTGCGCGGTGATGAACTCGAGCGCGTCAACGAGCAATTGCAAGAGAGCAAGCGGCTGTTCGACAGCTTCATGCAGTACACGCCGGCATTGGCTTGGGTAAAAAACGCGGAAGGATTGATCATTTGGGCCAACGAGCATTACTACAAAACTTTCCAGCTTCGTCCGGATCAAGTGATAGGCAAACGTTCCAGTGACGTATACCCTTACCTCAGCCAGATTGCAGTTGAGGCAAGCGATGAGCATATTATCCAGGGTGACCTCCTCGTAGAACACGTCGTATCCATACCGCTGCCGACCGGAGAACGGCATTTCTTCGTGGCCAAATTCCCGATTGAAATTTCTCACGGGAAAGTTGTCGGCGGAATAGCTGTGGACATCACTGAGCAATATCAGGCTGAGGAGCAAATCGTCGAACTCAATCGGCAACTGCAAAAGCACGTTCAGCAGCTTGAAACCGCGCGCGACAAAGCCCTGGAAGTGTCGGCGCTGAAGTCCGCATTTGTGGCCAACATCAGCCACGAGATTCGCACGCCGCTTAGCGGCATCATCGGCATGAACGAACTTCTACTTAACACCGAACTCAACGATGATCAAAGATCGCTCGCGCAAACCGTGCACGAATCGAGCATGAGTTTGCTGACGGTGCTCAACGATATTCTCGATTTGTCGAAGATCGAAGCCGGCAAGATGAGGTTCCAGTTGGCGCCGTTCAATTTAAAATGGTTGATGCAAGATTCCATTAAACTCATGTCCGCGGCGGCAGGCGCAAAAGGATTGCAGCTCACCCTCGAATATGACGATAGTATTGCCAAGCACCTCATCGGCGATGCGGAGCGAATTCGGCAAGTGCTGCTTAATCTGATCGGCAACGCGGTTAAATTTACCCAGCAGGGAAAAATCATCGTTTCGGCTCGTGCCGTGTCCCGCAATGAAGACGAGGTTGTTGTCACATTCTCCGTCTGCGATACCGGTATAGGCATTTCGAATGAAGACCGCAAGTATCTTTTCGTGCCGTTCGCTCAAGTCGACAATTCCAACGCTCGCAGGTTTGGTGGCACAGGATTGGGTTTAACCATTTGCAAGAAACTGGTTGCCGGCATGGGTGGCGATATTGATGTTCGCAGTGAGCCGGGCAAGGGATCGACCTTTTACTTCAATCTGCCGTTGAAAAAACACGCGGCCGATCAAGCTACAAAACCGGCGACGAAAATGCCGCGCCAGGCAGAGGGAATGCACAAGGTGGTGCTGGTTGTCGAAGACAACCCTGTGCTGCAGCACCTGACCGTAATGCAGCTCACCAACCTGGGCGTGAGCACCCGTGTGGCCGCCACCGGGTTGGAAGCACTGCACTCCGTTGAGCAAATGCGCTACGACTTGATTTTCATGGATGTGCACTTACCCAAGATGAGTGGCTTTGAAGTCACCGAGCGGATTCGTGAGATGGAGAAAAACATCGGTATTCACACGCCGATCGTCGCCATGACGGCCGGAGCCATGGAAGGTGACAAGCAGCGTTGTCTTGCTGCCGGCATGGATGATTACCTGAGCAAGCCGGTCTCAATGGACAGCTTGCGCGCCCTGCTCGACAAATGGTTCGGCCCGACGGGCCGCGAATCCAAAACGGCTTGACGTGGACACAAACATGTGCCGGCCGGCGCAAGCCCGCTTTGCGAATGCCTACGCCGTGTGCAACATCACCGGCACCAGCTCCGTCGGGCTTGTTGGCTCTTCCTGCTGCGGTTGTCCGTAAGTGAAGTGCAACCACTCGATTGCGTCTTCCTTGCCGTACGTGCCGTCATCAATGGCGTACGAGCAACGCACGGCCGCCCTGAATATTTCTTGTGTGAGCATGTTGCAAGAAAATAGCGCGCGCAACATGTCCGTTTCATATTCCGGGCTCTGGCGCAGTGACTGTTCTAGGTCGCTGCGCGTTATAATCTCGCTTGCCAGCAGCAGGTCCAGCACCTTCGACTTCAGGAAAGACATTTCCGTCAAGAAGTTCTCCAACCCCACTTTCTGTTCTGCCACTTGGCGCAGAAGCGCCACGGACTGCGAGCGCGTTAGCGAGCGCTGCTCGATCATATTCTGCAGCTTGAGGGTAGCGTCCAGCACCATTGGCGATACCATGCGGTATTCGAGCAGTACTTGCCCGATACAGCGGCGGTGCAGCAATGCCTTCTCCACGGCGATCATGGCATCGCTATCGGACAGCAGCCCGGCTTGGCTGAGCAACTCACCTACGCGGACATGATTGGGCGACACAGCAATGCGCAAATCGAGCACTTCCTCGATGTTGGCATGAATAGCCACCGCTTCTTTAATTGCGGAGATGGCCTCTGTGGGATTGATCTCATGATCGCGCAACAGAATCAACGCCGTTAGCGCGCATCCCAGTGTGGACGGTGTGATTGCGCCGGACAGCACCAGATTTCGCCCAATGGGCAGCCCGTTCTGGGCGGCGTTCCAGCGCGCCTGGTCCAGTTGCGATTTGCTGACGCAACCGCTTTCCAGCAATATATCTGCGACTTCTGTGTTGCCGATGTTTTTGTGTTCGCTCCAGCCGAGTTCAGCAAGACTTTCGTGCACCGAGCGTTTGCTCTGAGTCGTGTCCTGCAGCGCCCGGGTGCCGAGTTCCACAGTGAGCTCGCCGTTTTTGATCAGTTCCTGCAGTTTGAGCGCCGAGCCCAGATCATCTGCGGAAACGAGATTCTGGCTAAGCAGCACTTCGCCAATCTTCTTGCCGCTTTGCCGGGCAGTGACCAGAGCTTGATGCATGACTGGGGGACGTAAAATTCCGGAAGACACAAGCAAGGCGCCTATTCTCACCGGAATGAGACTCGGGGTTCTCTTCCGACTATTCATCAGTTTCCTCCAGACCGCATGCATGTGCACGCGGCTAGGTAACGGGGTAGGTATGTTGGACTAGTAAGGTGGACGAACGGCCGACACAAACGCCTTCAGCGAACTGAAGAAATCAAAATTGATGCGTGATGGGTCGAACCTGGTAAGGCAAACTAAGTCATCCTATATTACTCAAAACTCACACATTGTCAAGGGCGGGTGAAATGCCGCCCGGGCCGAAAAAATAGGGGCAGCCATGAAGCCGCCCCTACCTTATAAATGAATCGAGCGGGCTGCCTAGCCGGAATTCTTTCCGTCCTTGCTGGCGGTTTCTTTGTCTTTCACCAGCTCGACATCGAGAGTGATGTCGACGGGATCACCGACCATCACGCCCCCTTGATCGAGCGTCTTGTTCCAGCTAATGCCGTAGTCCGTGCGATTAACCGTGGTGTGCGCTTCGGTGCCGATGTGCTCATTGCCTTTGGCATCTTTGAATACGTCACTCGGCTTATCCATGTCGAGCGCCACTTCTTTCGTCACGCCGTGCATCGTGAGGTCGCCAACCAGTTTGTACTTGCCGTGTTCGGCTGCGACAACTTTCTTTGATTTAAAGGTAATGGTCGGATATTTCTCAACATCGAAAAAGGCGTCGCTGCGAAGGTGCTTGTCTCGATTAGGTTCGCCAGTAGCGATGGTAGTCGCGTCGAGGGTGGCGTCTACCTGCAAGGCCTTGACGTTTTTGCCGTCATATTGGGCACTGCCGTTGACACCACGGATGGTGCCATTCACATTGGAAACCATCATGTGCTTGATTTTGAATTGCGCTCCCGAATGTGCGCCGTCAAAGTGCCAGGTATTTTCCGCCAACGCCGGCATCGCCAGTGGCACCAGCGCGATTGCCATCCAAATGCTTGTTCTTCCCATGTCCTTCTCCGTGTCCTTCCGCATGTGAAAACTATGGCTGACCTTAGCCGTCAGCGCCAGCCGTATTTGTATCACCAATTCTTATCGCGGACAAATGTTTGCCCCGGGAATCCTGGCAACCGGTAATTCTTGCCAATCGGGCGCCAGTTGCTGAAAACCGGCACCGGCGCGCGTAAAATGTGTCCAAGTTATGCGCCCGGGGTTTGGTACAGCCGCTGGTTACCATCTATAATGTTGTTGCTGGCTTTGGCTGGCCTTGGGGATATAGCTCAGTTGGTAGAGCGCTTCGTTCGCAATGAAGAGGCCTGGGGTTCGAATCCCCATATCTCCACCATTTGAAAACGCGAAGATTTGTAGCCCTACATTCTTACGCCGGCAGTGAGAGTGATTAGTTGTGCGGCTCGCAAGCTTGTTTGGACCCCGCTTCGAGCTTTAGAACGAGAACGGACCTTCCTTCAACACCTGAACGCGGAACGAGCGTAACGCCGCTTTGTATTGTCCGAGGATCAAGAGCGCGTCCGAATAAGTATTGCAAGTATCCGTTTGCAATAGGTGAAGATTTTTTGGATCGTCAGTTTGCTCCAGCAGCCCGATGATTTGCTGGAAGAGACCATTCATGGATGTAACCTGCGTTTCCGACATGCAGACATTGGCGCTGTTGCGGGACGCGGAATTCATCTCGCGATGCGTCGCATCCAAGCTCGTCCATAAACGCCACGCTGTCGAAACCGTGTCGTTGATAATTAGAGTTGCGTCAAGTTCGTGGCGCAGTCGATCGTGCATAGGCAGATGAACAAGCCCAGAGTTAAGAAGTACTTGATCGCATTTTGGCATAAGTTTTTCGCCTTGAAAATATCTGCCATGCAACGAATTATTCTTCTTCAATGCACATCAGATGAGCTACTGCAGTCTGTCTTATACACCCTGCTCCCGGAATAGATCGCGATGGTCGCATTTTCATGTTGGAAATGAGCCGCGCCTGAATGGTATCGCAAATGGTGCCAGAAATGATTGTGCTTCGTATTGGCGGTTGTAGACCGACTGCGTAGCGACCTCACGGGTTACTCTACGGGTTGCTTATTCTCACGCCGGTCGTGGAAAAAGCTTTCGGGACTGGATATCTGTGGTTTTCCAGCATAGGCCTGTGGAGATCCCGGTGTCGACTTCTGTTGAAGTCCGTGTAGTATCATAGTCATGGGTGGGCAAGCATGAAACAACACAACTACGACCCGTTAATAGACAGGGTGGCGAAAGTGCTAATCAGTCGGCGCCAGCAACTTTCCATTAGTCAGGAGCAGCTTGCGCAACGCAGTGGACTCCACCGCACCTACATCTCAGATATAGAGCGCGGGTCGCGCAACATGTCTTTGCAGACGCTGGGACGATTGGCGGCGGCACTTGATGTCAAACCGTGGCAGGTGCTGGCGCTTGCCGATGAAAACGCGTCGAGTAGTTAAGTCCATCGTCGTTATCAATATGTCTGTACCTGTACTTCATTTTCGCGTCGCCCTACGAATGCCTCTTGTTTGCGCACCGCCCGTGAAAAAGCTTCTGTGCGGCAGCAGCTATCGCCGCGCCTAGGCCGCCGAAGTTGGGTGGCTTGCCTGCAATCACCCGCTCGAGGTCTGCTTTCAGCGGCGCGGCGGACTGGTAGCGCTGTCGCGGATCCTTTTCGAGGGTCTTCAGCACCACCTGCTCCAATCCAGGCGGCCATTCACGCTGAGGGCAGACAACGTCGAATTTGTCCGGGGGCAACTTCATGTGTTTTTCTAGGACTTCGATGGGATTGGCTCCGCGAAACGGCGTCCGGCCGGTGAGTGCCTCGTACATCAGGCAGCCGAGTGAGTAAATATCGGATGCCGGGCTCAGTTGCTTGCCGAGACATTGCTCGGGACTCATGTATCCCGGAGTCCCCACGGTTACCCCGGTTGTGGTCAAACTGTCTACGGGCATGTCGCTTTGAATAATCTTCAGCATACCGAAATCGAGAAGTTTGACGGTATCACATTCGGTGGCATCTGTAGAAACGACCACATTGTCCGGTTTGATGTCGCGGTGCAGAATGCCTTTCTCGTGAGCAGCAATCAACGCTGAGCATATCTGAACGCAGATTGACAAAGCCCGCGTCAACGGCAGCGGTCCGTTATCCAATATCGTTGCCAGCGACGAGCCGGCGACGTATTCCATCACGAAGTAAGCTTGCTCGCCATCCACCAGCCCGTAGTCGAAAACGTCAACGATGTTTGGGTGGTGCAACGTTGCGATGGTGCGAGCCTCGTTGAAGAAGCGCTCGATTTCCTTCTCCTTGCGCGCCGAATTGTCTGGCTCCGACAGCAACTTGATCGCCACTGATTTGTTCTGGCTGATGTCGGTAGCTCGATAGATTTTCGCCCATGCACCTTGCCCGACGAATTTGTCGAGGCGGTACTTGTTAGCGATAGTCTGATTTAGTTCGACCATGTTTCACTAATTGGTGAAGGATTTTTATATCCACCGGCCCAAGCAGCCTCGATATGCGTGAGAAATTGCCCAGATCGTTATACCCGCTTGGGCTTCAGGGCTGGCGTCGCAGATGACAAGTGGGTGTCTATTGACGGTTAAAACCCCGTTTCACAATTGCCGTCCGGCTCTAGAAGTCAGTAGTTGCAGGTGCTATCATGGTGAATCCGAGGGCTATTAGCTCAGGTGGTTAGAGCGCACCCCTGATAAGGGTGAGGTCCGTGGTTCGAGTCCACGATGGCCCATATTTTTCCAACTCGGCATCATCCGGCCCCGCGTGGCGTCAACTGTTCCACACTTGCCAGGCGGCATCCCGCTTGCCTTGGTACCGGCGGGCTTCATCCCGCTAATTCGAAAACAAATCTGCCTTCGGCTGCGTTTGCAGCGTCGCGTACATCACTTTCGCCTGCTCTTCCAAATTTTTCGCTTCCTTATCGTATCCGTTCTCACGCAACAGCTTTGCGTACTGCATGAGCACATCCGGTAGTTCAACATAAATTTTGCCCCAGCGGGATTGGGCTTCCAGCGAGCTTTCAAATTGCTCGATTGCAATTTGGTCGTTGCCGCCTTGAGCATCCAGGGAGCCGAGCAGTCCGAGAATATACGAGTTAGCCGGCAGTGATGTGGACAACAATCGTTGTTGTTCAAGAATTTGTTTTGCCCGCGCATTCGATCCCAGCAGAGCGAGCAATCGTGCTTTTTCGATTCGCAGCGAAATCAATGTCGGATCGCCAGGCAAGCTGGTCCGCGCCATGATCTCCTCGGCTCGATTCAAAGTATCCTGAGCGGCTGGCAACTGATTCTCGAACTTTTGGACACTGAACAGAGTAACCAGCGACAGCGCGTATTGTGGATGCTGCTCGCCCAGCAATTTACCAATTTCCCGGCAAGAGCTTTTGGCGAGTGCATCGGACTGCGCGAAGTCTCCTCGCTCTGCGATTGCTTCCGACAATGCATTCTCTGCCTGGAATTTTTGCAGCTTTGCGTCTGTGCCTATCTTTTCGCAGATTGCCACGGCTCTACGTAAAACCGGTTCTGCTTCGGACGAGCGATGAAACTGCGCGAGGACTCCGCCGCCGTCGGTGAGTTCTCTCACGCTTGCGAGTGTGTCGGGCATTTTCGCTGCTGTGCGCGCCAGGATTGTGGCTTGCCGCGAGGCCTTGATGGCGTCCCAATCTTCTATGGCGACGTCTATGCTCTGGTTGCTTTGCCACATCTCGAATTTGTTTCGGTTGGGCGCCTGCCAGGAAAATTGTCGAGCCCACTTCGGCTGCTTTACGTTTTGCCGCATTAGCAGCGCAGTGGAAGCAGCGGCAATCGCTGCCACCACTGCAACACCACAAACGATCGCGATCGCGCGTTTGCCGAATTTCTTGTACCAGCGTCGGTAGCGTCGCTGCAAGGCTGCGGTCCACGATTCGCCGGTTAGACAACGTTGAAGCATAGCTTGCAGCGCGCCAGCGGACTGAGGCCTGTCTTCCTTATGACGTTGTATTGCTGTCATCACCGTGTCATCAAGCAGTTCGGGGAAATGAGCGGCGGGAAGTACCTGACTGACTGACGCCGGCGTGTGCTTGAGGTGCTGCTCCATCAGTAAAACGGCACTCTCCGCATCGAACGCTTGCTTTCCGGTCAGCGTTTCGTACATCAGGCACCCGAGGGAATAAACGTCCGCGCGCCCGTCGAGGTGATCGCCGAGGCACTGCTCGGGACTCATATAATACGGGGTTCCGAACGTTTCTCCCGTGCGCGTTAAGTTGCCCGGGCCGTCAGCTCCAACAACTTTAGCCACTCCGAAATCGAGCAAGTAGACGCGGTCGTCACCTTTATCGTCGGTGGCGACCAAGACGTTTTCCGGCTTGATGTCACGGTGGAGTATGCCGTGCTCATGGGCATGCGAGAGTCCTTCGCATATCTGCATGAACAGCTTCACCGCTCGCTGCCATGGAAGCGGACCATGCTTTTCAATTAGGCTAGAGAGCGATGTGCCTTCGAGACAATCCATGACGAAATAGGGTTGGTCGTTGGGCAGTACGCCGAAGTCATATATTCGAACGAGATTTGGATGCTCCAGTTGGCAAACGATGCGTGCTTCGCTCTCGAATCGAGATATCGCGTTTGCGTCGTGCACCATATGCAATGACAGCACTTTCACGGCGAACGTTTTCTTCAATCCGACGTGTTCGGCGCGATAAATTACAGCCCAACCGCCGCGGCCAATTTCTTCTGCGAGCTTGTATTTGTCGGCGATAACCGTGTCTTTGATGTCTACCGAAATTTCGTGTTGCTGCATGGTGTGCTATTCGGCCGTTGTGACGTACCGTATGCCGCTCAGACCTTGCCGCAGACGGCGCCGTTCTTGAGGACTGAGCGAAGACCAATCGGCGTAATAATGGCAAGATTTGTTTTTTGATAGTTCGAGTATGCCGTCAACGCCTACATCAATACCAGTAATCGCCAGTACCTTCAGAGGAAGGGCGTGAGCCAATTTGAGAACTGCCGAAGGCGACATGTTGGTGCGATTGATCAACAAAGTCGATAGCCGTGGTAGCGTGTGCAGAGTTGGAATACAACTATCATCTACGGGATCGTCGCTAATTGACAGTACTTTTAGGTTCGCCATGCCTGCTAAGGCGCTGATGTCTTTGATGCCATCCTGGGCTATGTGAAGTTCTTCAAGCGTTTTGCATTCTGCCAGACTTGCCAGGGCGCGGTTAGTGATCTTCGTGTGATTGAGGTTGAGCTTTCTAAGCCGCGGCAATTGTTTAACAAGAGCAATCGTATCGTCACCAATGTCGGTTCCGGCCAGATTCAATTCTTCCAGCCCGGTAAGCTGCGCGAGAAAAGATATATCTGAGTCGCGCGCAGAAGTCATCGGCAGTTGGAGAACTCGTAAGTTTTTCATGCCGCCTACACCGGCGATCGTGAAATCACCGGCAATGGGCAAGCTGAAAAATAACTCTTTGAGCTGAGGCAGATATTGCAAGCCGCTGCCTGTCATTAAGTTGTACTTTAGCTCGAGCCGCTCCAATTGCGGCATCGCGCCGAGGCACCGCAGCCCTTTATCTGTAAGCTGGGTCGCGCGCATGTCGAGTGACTTTATGGTGCGATTCTTACTCAAATATTTGGCACCAGCATCGCCGATTCTCGTCTCTTGGAGCGCCAGGCGTTGCAATGACGGACACAATGCAATGGACGCTAAATCGGAATCGTTAAGTTGCGTGGTGCAAAGATCGAGTACATTGAGATGAGGCAGCTTTGCCGCCGCCATAGCGCAGCGGCGCCCGACGCGAGTGACGTTGAGATTAAGGGTTTGCAGATCTGGGAAATCGGCTATCGTCGGTGCTGCGGCGTCGGTGATGTTCGTTGCCATCAAGGACAGACGCTGTAAGTTTGGTAATTTACCCAGGGCTGCCAAATCCGCGTCCGAAAAAAGCGTACCGGCAAGGTCGAGCGTTCGACAATCAGCCAGAACTTGAGGAGTCAACGCTTGTATAGGTTGCCCGGGATGATTGACGACGCAGGTCTTGTCGCGCGGACTGCCCTGGATGTCCGCTGCAAACGCCGACTCGTAAGGATTCTGCACTAAAACAGTCTGCCAGTGCCCGCGAAGCGGATTGATCAGCGATTGATAAAAGGCATCGACGTAGACGCCTTCCAAGAAATGCCACTTATTAAAGACCGCGGTGGAACTCGCTCTGTGCGGATCGTTTAACGGCAGTTGCTGAAATAACTTCTCCGCAATGTCGAAGTAATGCCGCGCCTTCGGCAGATCGTTGCGAGTTTCGAACATTTCACCGATAGCGCAATACGCGTTGGCGACCTCGCTGCTGTTTTTTCCGTCAGTAAGTGTCTCTAGATCGATCACGCGCTGATACTCTTTCACCGATTGATCGACATTACCGGTCAAGCCCTGGGCGAGCCCATCGGCAAGGTAGGCGCGAGCTTTCAGTCCCGCATCGGTGCTCGTTTGCTCCACAACCGGCAAACACTCTTTGCCGATTAAGACGGCTTGTCGATACCGTTGCTCTGTGTCCAACAAGCGCTCTTGCTGCATGAGCACTTGTCCGAGAAGGTCTCTGGTACCTCCAGCTTTGACGTCCTGGTGCACTTTATCGAGCAATTGCTCGGCGTGAAACAACATTGGTGAGTAAGACCAATCGCCGGTAATGGACGAGCCCGACGTAGCGTCGAGAAAATAGTTTTGAGCCAGCTCCAT
>DATNQY010000272.1:0-7262 GCA_036703785.1 Candidatus Obscuribacterales bacterium | reverse complement strand
ATGTCGAAGATCGCCTTGGGCATGATCGGCGCTACGCGATTGACTCGAGCAAAATTCGCCGGGAACTCGGATGGAATCCTAAATACACTTTCGAAGTGGGCATACACGAAACCATCGAATGGTATAAGAGCAATCAGACGTGGCTGGCAGCTGTCTCCAAGCCGCACCACGAGTACGTCGCCATCAACGTCGCTCCGCCGGTCAGCGGGCTCACGCCCGCCGCTACAAGGTAATAGCTATGAAAGTTCTGATCACTGGTGCATCGGGCATGCTGGGCAGGGCTCTCGTGCCTTGCCTGGAAGCGCGCGGGCATAAAGTGCGCGGCTTGTCGCGCGACGAGCTGGACATAACAGATTACGCGCAAGTCGCCAACACGATTGCACGAGCTAAGCCGGATGTCGTCTTGCACCCGGCAGCCTACACCAAGGTTGATCAAGCCGAGTCGGAGCCCGAACTTGCCTATCTGATCAATGGATATGGAACCGAGAATGTGGCAGTTGCCTGCGGTCACATCGACGTGCCGATGCTCTACGTGAGCACGGACTATGTATTCGATGGGGAGCAGACACGTCCCTACCAGCCTTGGGATGAAACGCGTCCACTTTCGATTTACGGCAAAAGTAAAAAATCCGGCGAAGAAGCGGTACGCAATCATCTCCGCAAGTTCTACATTGTGCGCACGAGCTGGCTTTATGGTCCTCATGGCAAAAACTTTGTGGAAACAATTTTGAAGATGGCGACCGAGCGCGATGTGTTGCGCGTGGTGGCAGATCAGTTTGGATCGCCGACCTGCACGCTAACTTTGTCGGAAACTATCGCGGACCTGATCGAGACGCAGCGCTGGGGAACTTACCACGCCACTGATGGTGGTATCACTACCTGGTACGAATTCGCGCGGGCCATCGTGAAGGATCACAAAGTACAGGTGGTTCCGATCGACACCACGGAGTTTCCACGCCCGGCCACCAGACCGAGGTATTCAGGACTCGACAAGACGACGCTGATTCACACCATCGGCAGAGAAATGGTGCCCTGGCAGGAAGCACTCGATAACTACCTTAACCTGCGTTTGCAAACGCAGCCTGCATGAGACGGCGGCCCTTTACTGTAAGCCTGTCAACTTGGTATCTTAGCGGACCGTCAGGGTCTGCCTGAGCCATGTCGTCGAGAAATTAAAATGCCACTCATGCTAAAGCCGCTTACCAAAGATGCGATTGGACAAGAGTTCAACAGCGATTTGTCCGTACAGGACTACACGAAGAAGCCGACGATTCAAGGCGTTCAGGTGATCACTCTGAACATGTTTGTCGATGATGGCGGCGCACTGGCTGAGATCGTGCGTTTTGACGATCAGGGCAATCTGCAAGCCATTCCTGAGTTCAAGGTGAAGCAATCAACCTTCTCCCAGGTTCTGCCTGGGGTAATTAAGGCGTTCCACCTGCACTACAACCAGGAAGATGTTTGGTTTGTCTTGCCGGGTGATCGTTTGCTGATCGGTTTGTTCGATGCGCGCAAGGATTCACCGACATATCGCCATCAAATGCGATTCGTACTCGGTGCCGGACGCGCGCAAATCCTTTATATACCGCGCGGCGTCGGACACGGATTGGCGAATCCGTACGACAGAGTCGCCAACATGATTTACTTTGTAAACCAGTGCTTCAATCCTGAAGAACCGGATGAGCAGCGGCTGCCGTGGGATACGCTCGGCGCTGATTTCTGGGAATTGAAGAAAGGCTAAAGCGGACTTGCGCCCGTCGGTACAGACAGAACGAGGGCAGTGCTAGTCCGTCGACTTGGCGTGCTCGGACAGTTTTTTGATGTTTGTGCCGGAAGCGTTTGGCGATAGCGCTTGCAACGCCGCGTTGGCTTTGCGCCTGTGATCTGGGTCGCGGGCGAAATCTCGCACGGACATGAATTCCTTTTTTGCCTCAAGCGCGTTGCCCACACGTGCATATGCCATGCCTAGATACAGACGCATCTCCCAATGATCCTTTTCTTGCTCGAGGCCTTTCAGAAAGATCATCACTGCATTGCCATAGTCGCCGGTGCGGTATGCCTGCAAGCCGGAATCAAAAAAGTTGCCAGACCCCATAGGAGTACTAACCCTCCCCCTCCGAAGACGCTAATAACATCATGACATGCAAGTGAAAAATTCGGTATCCCCCATCTGACCGAGGGGGACGTCACGTGCATCCTACGTAGACTGCAGTGTTAGAGGTTTAGCGCCAGTGGCGATGCTGATGCCACGGACGGTAATAGCCGCCGCCACCGTTGTAATAGCCGCCGCCGCGGTTGAACAGGCTGCCGAAAATCGCGCCAAGCGCTATACCGCCGCCGATTTCGGCGATGGTGCTGCCAATGTTTGGACGACCGTACTGGTAGCCGCCGTACTGGTAGCCGCCGGATTGGTAGCCGCCGGATTGGTAGCCGCCTGATTGGTAGCCGGGACTCCATCCCGGCGGTGGTGCATAACCGGGCTGTACGTATTCCGGTGGCGTGTTGACCGGCGCCGGTCTGTAGTAGGCGGGAGGCGCATAGCCCGGACGCACGGGCGGCGGTCCGTAACCCTGTTCAGGCGGCGGCGCGTACACCGGTTGCTCCGGCGGATACTGAGCTGGCGGGCGTTCCGGCGGTCTGGGTGCCGGTCTTTGCGCCGGGACATCGCCATCCTCACTATAATGATCGCGTCCGTGGGTTTTTGGGCGAGGCTCGGGTCTTGGTTGCGGCTGCGGCTGCTCCACAGGTGCCGGAGGCATATTCTTGCAGTCAGTCATGCGCAACTGGACATTGTCGGGCAGGTAATCCATATTTTTGCCCATGTCCGGAAGAAGATCGCGGTTGAGTCCTACGATGCGCGACCACTCTTGTCTGATGGTTTGTTGATTGACGGCTTGTCCTTGATCGCGCAGCGAGCGCGCAGCGATGGTCGATGGATCATCGCCGAACTTGGTTTGGTACATGCCGTTGCCGTCGGTATCGATCGGCTTATCTTTGAGTTCATTGTGGGCGGCGCGCCAGCGTTCGGCTTGCGAGCTGTGTGAATTGGGATCAGCTTTATAGTGGAGCTGGCGCTCGGTGTAGGCGTGTCCCTGGCGAGCCACGCAATTGCCTGTCGGAGCATCGCTCAAGTTGGTGGATACTGCACCCGGGCGCGAAGGCGGTCCGGGAATGGCTTCTTGGCGCGCTGCTGCTGCCGGATCCGGTTGTGGTTGTGGCGCCGCATCGCGCCTCGTATCATCGCGTGTTTCTGGATTCACAATACCAAAGCCCCATGTAACCTTGCGAAGGTGTTTACACTTTACATCTACGATATAATTGCGGTCAATGTCGGAAATACGTACAGGAGCGGGTTCAGGCAGCTGTCGACAGCAGGTAATCGCTCACAGGGCTTGACTTACAAGGATTTTTAGGCAAACCAGGCTTGTTCGACGGCGCTGGCTACCACTTGATGCAAATGTCGGTCCAGAATGCTGGGCACGAGCACATCAGGTTTCGTTTGGCTGGAAATGGCCGCCGCTGACGCGATCTTCATTTTGTCGGTAAAACGGCTGGCGCCGGCTTTGAGCGCTCCACGGAATAAACCCGGAAAAGCAAGCGCATTGTTAATCGTGCGCCCATCCGCGGCGAAGCGGGCACCGGCTTTAAGCGCCACCTCCGGCAGGATTTCAGGGTCGGGGTTGGACAAAGCCAGAATCACCTGCCCCGGTTTGACCATCTCCGGCTTAATCAAACCGGGCTTGCCGCTGGTCGCCACCACAATATCGGACTCCGCCATGATCCCTGCCAGATCGATCGATTTACCGCCGGATTGTTCCAATCGTTTCATTGCTTCTTTGCGTAAATCCGTGCCGAGAATTTGTTTCACACCATAAGCCATCAGCAGTTTGGCGATACCCATGCCGGCTGCGCCGAGACCGATGATACCGATTTTGCAAGTTGATAATTGCACGCGCACACGTTGTGCAATCGTGAGCAGAGCGGCGAGCACCACAACGCCTGTAGCATGCTGATCGTCGTGCAAGACGGGCATCGGAAGCTCGCGAATCAAACGCTCTTCAATATCGAAACATTCGGGGGCAGCAATATCTTCGAGTTGGATGGCACCAAATGTGGGGGCAATCTCTTTAATCGTTTGCACGACGCTATTTACGTCGGTGGCTTTGACAAGAATCGGAATGGCGCTGATGCCGACGAGTTCTCCGAAGAGTACGGCCTTGCCTTCCATCACAGGCATGCCAGCGACCGGACCAATATTACCGAGTCCGAGAACGGCGGTGCCGTTGGTCACGATTGCCACCGTGTTGCCGATGCCGGTGTAACGCTTGCTCTGGCTGGCATCGCGCTGAATCAGCTTGCAAATTTGCGCCACACCCGGCGTGTAAATTTTACGCATCTCGGCAATCGTATCTACCTGAACGCGGCTGCGCATCTCGATTTTGCCACCCTCGTGAATTTGCTGCACGGGATCGATCACATCATCGAGAGTAACGCCGTCGAGACTGTCGATGCCCTGGCGTACTTGAATAAGATGCTCTTCGTCCTGCAGCTGAACGCTGATTTCGCGAATGATGTAATCGGGACCTTGAGCGACGATTGAGATTTCACCTATGTTGACGCCGAGTTCACCAAGCATGGTGGCGACGTTGCCGAGCTGTCCGGGCTTGTCCTCGAGACGCACCTTCAAGATGCGAATCAGCTTGAGGTCGGCGGTTACGGCAGCGGGCTTAGGCATGACTATCTCCAATAGGATTCCTTAAAAACGGCTGTGCGAATGCCCAGTCTTACAGATTAAACTGACAGACCGCATTAAAAACCTCTTGATAACCATGCATAAAGATGTTACCGTTGCTATCGCACAGACATATCCCCCGCCTGTCGATACTCCATTTACTAAGAAGGACAAGACTCTTGTCCCGGCCAAACATCGAGTCGTTAGAATTCAACGATCCTGGAAAAGAAGCAGGACGCGGAATCGGCCATGCCGAGACGCAGCTGCATCACCAGGGCGACGTTGCCTCCGCGCACCAGTTCTTCAAGCCCGGCGCTGAAACTACTTTGCCCGGCTTAAAACTGACAGGTGTGGAAGCAGCAGGCGCAGGCGGAAAACCGACCGGACTGGAGTCGCTGCTTGGGCAAGCCGGACACGGAGCCGAGCAAGCGCTCGGTGCAATTGCACACCCGGGCGGCGAGCCGATTTCGCCCATGATTCAAATGATTATGAAGATGCCGGGACTGACTGGCATCATGCACTCGTTTTTTGAGTTTCTCGGCGCCCTGATGCACGGCAGCCTGATGGATGCATTCAACCCCGTTCATCTAATGGAGCATGCTGGAGAGGCGATGGCTTCCGTGCAAGACGGCATGCATCATCTCGTTGAGAGCATGCAACACGCGGCAGATCATATTGCCGGCTCGCTGGAGATGATTCCGGGACAAGGTCCGATGCTGCATTTCGACGGGCAAAATTTCATGCCGACGGATTGGACTTCTACCAGCTCCATTCACTTGCACACTGAAGATTTGAGCAACACCATTTCTCTGGACAAAGCAGAGCAAGCGGCCAACGTGGGCGCGCCTATCGAGCAGCCCAATCTGGACAAAGCTTTGTTCGACAAAACACCGACAGCGACGGAAATCACCGAGCTACATAAGGATTCTTTGCTCGATTGGCATCTGGGCGACAACAAGATTTCAGTCGGCAACGACGCGGCTTACCGCCCGACCACGGCTGTCTACCAATCAACCACGCAGCCGGCGACCACCACGGCTCAGCCGGCCGGCTCCGCCAGCGCGCCCCAGGCTGATGCCACCGCGGGCGCCACCACGCATCACGGCGCGGCGGCCCCTCACCATGCCGAGCATGCTATGGCCAAACATCACATTGGTCATCACACAGCGGAAATAGCACAGGCACCATCCGATACACCGTCTGCCACTACGGATGCGACCACGGCCAGCGGTGGTGAATATACCGTCCAGAAGGGCGACAGCTTGTGGGATATTGCGCGCAAGCAGTTGGGCGACGGCTCTCGCTGGCACGAGATTTACAGCTTGAACTCGGATGCAATCGGGCAAAATCCGAATCTGATCAATATCGGAACCGATTTGAAATTGCCCGGCGGCACTGATATTGCAGGCGGCGATTATGTCGTTCAGCCCGGTGACAATTTGTGGAACATCGCCAGACATCATGCCGGTGGCGGCGGCCATTGGGGCGACATCTATCAGATGAATCATGATGCGATTGGCGCCAATCCCGATTTGATCCATCCAGGAACCCATCTCGCCCTAGGCGGAGATGGAGCATCCTCAACGGTGTCCTCAGCCACACCGGATTCGGCGCCCGCCCTCCATCATGCAACCGTTGCCCATGCGACACATGCCTCCCAAGTCGCCCCTCCCCAGTCGCCGAGCGGACAACCAAGCGGCGAAGTCCTGAGCTTGCAGCCGCAGGGTGGTGTGAGTGAGCAGGCGGCCACCGTGCCGCAGCATGTAATAGCGGACAAGACGCCGCTTGCAGCAAACTTCCCGCACAGCGATGCCGGCGCCGTGCAGGCCGAAACACCGATGCTGGATCCCAACCAAGCGGCGCCGCCGTCACCGTCGCCGACGGCACCGGCACAGCATGTTATCAACTCGGCGACTAAAGTGCCGGCGTCCGAAAACAATGGGTTGTTCTACCGCAAACAGAATTAGAGTGGTAGAAACGACGAGGTCGGGGCGGCAGCGATAACCGGAGTTTCAGCGGGCCGCGCGGCGCGCAGATTGTCCCGCATCCAGGCTAAGGTGCCGGGTCTACCGAAAGCGATTGCGTAATCGTGAATCGTTTGGGAATCGACATATTGAACGCCATCGAAGTCGAAAGAACCGACTTCGAGTCCCGCGCTCAACGCCATCGCGGCCGGTGCCGCCGTATCCCAGACTTTCAATTTTGCAGAGAGATGCGCATAAACGTCGGCGGCACCTTCTATGATCATTGCCACGCGCAGCCCGACGCTTCCACTGTACACAAACTCCACTCCCGGTATGGTGCCGACCCAGTTGTGTTTTTCTCTGTCGCGATTGCCCATCATCAGTCTGATGTTGGAACGTGGTAGTGACAAACAGACGTGGGGCAGTTCTAGCGATTTGTCGGCAGTGATCTTTCTAACTGGCTGCCAGGGAGCAGCAACATAAAGAACATCGGCGGTTGGTTGGTACACCCAGCCATACGCTGGTTTGTTGTCGATTAATACACCGATCATTACCGAGTACATTCC
>DATNQY010000271.1:0-8682 GCA_036703785.1 Candidatus Obscuribacterales bacterium | reverse complement strand
TCGAGCTTGAGAAATTACACGGATGAGGAAGGTGTAAATGGCGACTATCAAAATCGCGCCTACGTGTACGGGCGCACCGGCGAACCGTGCCGGAATTGCGGCACCGAAATCGAGCGTGTGAAATTGGCCGGACGTTCTTCGCACTACTGCCCTGAATGCCAGCCAGGACCTCGCGTTCGGCGCAAGCCGCCGGGCAAGAAAACAAAGCTACGTTGATTTAGCAACGGGCATATACTCTTGCATGCGGCGAGCCAGATGAAAGTAAAAGCTGCGCCGGTTGAAATAATCGGCGTGCGCAGACGCCCCCACGGCGTATGTCGGTAAGTGGAAATCCTCGATGCCGGCAAAGAGGTGGCTTGCCGGATAGCCGAGAAAATCGTGCGGATCGAAGATGTTTATCCAATGAGAAACGTTGCTTGGACGGGCGATCGGACGAGGCGAGTCGTGCACTCCGGGAAACATGCCGAGATCCGTAAATAAGGGAAACTGGGATCCCACCGTAATCAGGCTGTCGATCGCAATATCTTTGCCGTAGCAGGTCACTACATCGCAGAGGATGACACCGCCCATACTATGTCCAATTACAATCAACGGCTGCCCGCTCTTTTGAGCTAGAGCCGACGCTTCGCGCAGTGAATCAATGACGCGCTGGGCAATAGGCGCCGGCTTATCACTATCGCCACGCGAGCTGAAGTAGGCGAACGCATCGCCAATCAGCAAGGCACACTGCTCATGGAAAATTGCTCGCAGCGGCTCGTTGAACAAGCGCGCCGTGGTCGTCACCACCTTCTCACGCATGCGAAAGCGGGCATTCGAAAAGTCTTCGTTGATACGGCTGCGCAGAGAGCCTGACTCTGAGGCGAATTTTTGTCGACTTTGGGTGAGGCGATTTTGCAATTTGGCGCCCGCGGATTTGATTATCTCGGAAAGCCGCTGTGCTACTTGCGACGACTTGTCCGGCTCCGGTGATTCGCTGTGCAGCAGCTTGGTCAAGCGCTCGAGCAGTTGGTCGTCGGAGGTGAGGCTGTCCAACCAGGCTTGCCCCTCTGCGCTGTGCGCGAAGTTCAACGCTCTTTCAGCCATGCCCGCCATGCGTCGGGACGAATATTCGCTTTCTTGGCCGCTCTCGAGCATTTCGCGCTCAGTCAATTCGCACAAGATATCCACAACATCGGCGATTGAGGCAGTTTTTGCCATGTCGAGCAGCGGGGTCGGGCTGTCGGGATCGACACCATCCTCGATGGCGGCGGCTTCGTCATTTTCTATCTGGTTTGATTTTTGCCCGTGTTTGCGCCAGAGCAATTGATAGCTGCCCTTGGGCAAAAACGGCAATTCGGGCGAGAGTGTGGCGCCAAGATCGCCCCAGTACGGGCTGAAAATAGATGAAGCATCAACGTTGAGCCCAAGTTGCTTGTAGAAGATATCAATGAAGTGCCGGTTGCGAAACGCCAGCTCACGTTCGTATACAGGACCTTGACGAACATTCACGCCATGCACGAACACCAACGGCATTTTCATTCCCCCAACGTTTGTAGGGGCGATGCAAGCATCATCCCCATAAATTTTTCCTCAAGCTTCCAATTTGTATCCGACACCATGGACGGTGCTAATCAGCGACGGTTGGCCTTCGGTGTCAATTTTCTGGCGCAAACGTTTGATGTATGTGCGTATAGTTTCCGGTGATGCTTCCGACTCGGATGACCAAACCCGGTCGAGCAGCGCTTCGGCGCTGAACACCTGCCCGGGATGGCGCATGAAAAATTCCAGCAGGGCAAATTCTTTGGGCAACAGCGCCACGTCCTGCTCGTCGCGTGTCACTTTGAAGCTGCCCGGCTCCAGCACTACGTTGCGCGCCGTCAGCACGTTGGCATTGAGACTTTGCGGCCGTCTCAAAAGCGCTCTTATGCGCGCCGAAATTTCTTGCACTTCGAACGGCTTGGTCAGGTAATCGTCGGCTCCCGAATCAAGCCCAGCCACTTTGTCTTGCCATTGCTTGCGCGAGGTCAGCATCAGCACAGGCGTCGTGCCCCCTGAGGCGCGGAATGATTTGCACACCTCTAACCCGGAGGTGCCAGGCAGCATCCAGTCCAAGATGATCACATCGTACTTGTAGAAGCGTAAGCGCTCCATGGCTTCGTTGCCGTCGCCGACCACTTCCACCAGATGGTGCTCGCCCTCCAGATAGGCGCGGACAGGTTCGGAGAGATCGATCTCGTCCTCAACGATCAGGATTTTCGCCATGCAGACTCCTGTCCAAAAGTTTGTCAAGCGGGGGCTGGTGGGCCACGATAGACATTTTCCCCGTTGGCCTTGCTTTCCGCACGCTAATTTTTAAATTGTAGGGGCGATGCCGTCCGGCGCCCAGTTAATTGATCAGGCGGCATGGGTATTTCGGCGGGCGATGTTCTGGCTTGCAAAACAAAGCGCTGCCGTGGCTACCGGCACCAGCACAAACGATATCGCATGAATGAGAGTGGCAACAGCCAGCGCCTCGGCCGGCGGCACGCCTGCCACCATATTAAGTGCCTTGCTGGCGGCAATGTGGTAGGTGCCGACGCAGCCGGGGGTAGGCGCGATCACGCTTACAGAAGCAATCGTCCAGACAATCATGCTGCGCGCGAAATCAAATTTCGAGAGCAAATCGAATGCCTGAAGCGTGCAATAGAAGTTGGCAAAATAAAAACCCCAGATGGCAAAACTCAAGAGTCCGATAATCGGCAGGTTTACTGGCTTGCTGAGAAACTTCGTTCCTTGCTCGAATTGGTCTGCAAACTGCAATAGTTTGCTCCTCAATGTTTCGGGCAGACGGTTGTGCAGCAAGGGAAACCCAAGTACGGCGCGAATGATCTTGGCGCCGGCGGGCAAAAGCACTAGTCCGATGACCGTCGCTGCGCACATGGCGACACCGGCAGGGACGAGTAATCCGGCATTAGAACGCAGGTCGGGCGGCAGGATGGCAAGCGTCAATCCCACAAAGCAGACCAGAAGCGCGAAATCCAGAAGCCGATCGATAAGTAAGGTGGGGACAACTCCGACCCAGGGAATGTTTTCACTGCGGCTGACGGCGATCACCCGCGCCACTTCACCGCCGCGCGGAATCGGAATGTTCACCGCATAGCCGAACATGATTGCGCAGAAGGCGTTCCAGGTTGATATCTTCTTTTCGGAAAGGGGCTGCAACATAATCACCCAACGGATCGCTCGCAACCAGTGGCTGATAAGTGTGGAAGCGGCCAGCGCAAGCACCCAGTTGAGGTTGACCTTTTGCATGGAAGCCCAAACCTGACTGAGATCGATGCCGCGGAAGGCGAGCCAAATGCAGAGTCCGGCTACAACAAAGGCGGCCAGCTGCTTGAGCAGTTGCAAGCCGCGCCCGGAAGTTGACGGTTGAGCTTGCACCAGCGGGCTGCCCTCTGGGGGCGCATTGCCGCTGGCTTCGCCGGCACCCACTTCTGCCTCGCCCGCCGCTACCAAAATCTTCGCGTCCTGATTCTCGTTCACTTTCTAAATCCTCAGCGCACCGGCTTGCTGACGGAATCGTGCGACTCCTCATGAAGGCGACGGTCGGCGATTTCCAGCAGCTCATGCATACTTGCGCCGTCGTCAGGATAACATGCCAAACCGTAAGTCAGGCGCAGTTGCGCGGAGCAGTCTTCATGTTCAAGCGCCGGGCTGGCAGCGAACTCGCCGACCAGCTTATTCACAATCGGATCGATTGAACTCAGCGTTTCGGCGCGGAAACCGAGAATCACCTTCTCGTCATTGAAGCGGCCCTTCAAATCTTCCGTGCGCAAGCGTTTTAGGATCAAATTGCCTGCCGTGGACAGCACCGAATCCGATACCACGTGATGGTTGCAACTGCTCAATCCGTTTATCTTCATCAAACAAACCACCAGGTTCCATTTGTGGCGTTTTGCTTCGGACAACATGCCGGCCAGCTGCTCCATGAATGCCGGGCGAGACAGCAACCCTGATATGTGATCGTGCTCGAGCCGTTGCTTCAATGAGCGCGCCCGATCCAATCGCATCCGCAGTCGCACAAGCAGCTCTTCATTAACTACCGGTTTGATCAAATAGTCGTCGCCACCGCATTTTAAGCAAGCCAGCCGCGTATCAATGTCGGCGTAGGCGGTAAGGAAAACGATCGGCAAATCTCGCCAACGAGGAATCGTACGCAACATGCGGCAGATGTCGAAGCCGCTGACGCCGGGCATCATCACATCCAGAAGCACCAGATCGGGAGAAAAGCGTTGCATGTGCTCGAGAATGTCGGCGGTGGTGGTGAGCGTTTGTACTTCCATGCCTTCATGCGACAAGACGAAGGCGGTGCGTTTGAGAAAATCGACATCGTCATCGATAAGCAGAATGCGAGATCGTGATGCTTGCTTGATGGCCATCAATTGGCTAAGCGCCGCCTCCAGTGCGTCGGCGCCTTGTGGTCGATGAAAGAGCAAGCAATGCCCGACGTTGTCCACTTCTATGGTTTTCTCGATATGTCCTGAGCCGGATAGAAAGCCGAGCGGCAGTTGATGATATCCGGGCAGCAGGCGCAAATCGGATGCCAGCTTGAAAGCGATGTCGCGAGAACCGAGCTCGACATCGATCAGTGCGGCGTCCACCTTGCTCATACAGGCAAGCTCGAGAGCTTCGGAAGCATTGCTGGCGCGCACCGCTTCCATTTGATGCCGCCTGGCCAATTCGTCCACGAGATCGAGGAAAGCGGCATCGTCGTCGACGACCAGAATGCGGGCAACCGGCGATGCTTCTTGCAGCTCGAAATCGCCGCTCTCCGGCGCGCTTGCTGCTCGCTTTGAGGTTTTGTCCTCGACTTCTTGGGCGACAGTGGCGGCCATCGCGATGGCTTTGCCTATTGTTGCCTCAATTTGCTCGACGAGTTGCGCGCGATCACCGTCGCCTTTGATCAACTTGATGATCGCTTCTTCGACGGTTCCGGATAAATCGCCGATCGGCTGAAATCCATAAGATGAAGCTGTGCCCCGCAGCTTGTGCGCGTGCGTCCGCGCTTCACCAAGCAAGAACAAATTGTCCGGCTGATTGGTGATCTGCTTGATCAGTCCGGAAAGTTCGCTGAGTCGGGCGGGCAATTCCTGCGCGTATTCAGATCGCAACGCCAAAAGCGTATCCTCGAAATCGCGTTGCGGCGAATCCTCGCCGGCGCGCCCGAGCAAAATATCAACCTCAGCGGCGAAAACCGAAGCCATCACCGGCTTGTGCAAAACCAGGCTGACTCCAAGCTCTTTAGTCAGCTTGTGATAGGACTGGGCGTCGCGCCAGTAGGCGGAAACGAACATGATTAGTGCCGTGACGCCGCGCGAACGCACATCGGTGATCCAGTCAATGCCTGTTTTGTCCGGCAACTGGCCGTCGACAATAGCCAGGTCGACCTTGTTGCTCTTCATTAATTGGCAGGCTTCATCGGCGCGATGGGCACTGAGCACTTTGTGTCCACGATAAGTCAAAACCGGGACTACCAGTTTATGAAATTGCGGATCGTCATCAAGCACGAGAATCGTCTTGAAGTCTGGCTCTGCCACGCGACGTTACCTTTCGGAATTCCTCCGGGGTAGTATAGCTGCTTTGTCCTCGCCTTATCTTGTAAAACAGACAACAAATTTTTTGAGGCAGTCCTCACCCTTTTGCTGCGCCCGCGTCATTCGCGGCTGCGCAAGATGCGGGCGATTTCCTCCGGCAGTCGGCGAGGGTCGCAAGGCTTGTTGATCAGCCCACAGGCACCCATCGCGACATAGTTGGCCGCCTCATCCGGATGCATGGTAGCGCTGATGAAGATAACCGGAATCAAGGCTAGCTCAGCATGCTGCCGCAATTCAGACAGGGTGGCGACGCCGTCCATATCAGGCATGACCACATCCAGGAGAATCAGGTCGGGGCCGATATTCTTCGCTACCGAAATTGCTTGCGTTCCGCAGTTGGCCAAATAAACCTTCCACTTAGCCGTATTGCCAAGGCTCAGTTGCGCCATACGCAGAAAATCCTGGTCGTCGTCGACCAGTAGAATCTTGAACACTTTCATTGCGGATCCAGAGAACAGAGCGTATCTCGATTATACTCTCGCCGTCCTCGAATCTAATTGATGATGGACTTAAGATCCGCGGCCACTAAGCAAGGTGGCGATGTGTGCGGCTACCGCGTCGAACTCCGTTTTCAGCCGTTGCTCGGCATCCGGAACGTTTTCCCACTTTTCTTGGCGGGCGGCGGTTTCGAGTTCGAGGCTGATTTTGGCAAGCGAATTAATGGTCATGGTGGAAGCCAGTCCCTTGAGCTGGTGCGCTGCGGCCATCACCATCTTTGCGTCGCGGGCATCAATACCTTGATGAATTTGCTGAAGCAGCCCGGTGGCCTCGTCCACTGACATTTGTAGTAGTTCGAAGGTTGTCTCTTCGCCGTACAAGTCGATCAGTTCGTTGAGGTTGAACGGAGTCTTGGTTTCGTTCTCGGCCATTTTGATTTCCGGTTCGCCGCGCTATTTATCGACGCTAGCCCTTGGATGGTAGAACAAAATACCATACTCGGGCCCTGCCTGTGTCATTCGACCGGACGAGCCACTTATATTGGATGCCAAGTTCAACGAATGCCCGCCAGTATGATACAAGCTTAGCTATTCCTATCCTGACTGCTGGGGGGCATATGACCGAAGCCGTTGTCACTTGTTTGATCTGCGAAAACTTTCTCGAGTTTCTCAAGGGCATGCCCTGGTGTAAGCAAGGTGAAGATGTGCTGGTGGCCGTTAACAACTGCACACCGGAATTTATCGTTGCCTTCGGCGATCATGAAGTGCAAGTTTTTCCGGGAGCCAAGCACGTAAAAGTGAACAAGTCCTGGTTGCATCGATTGCAAGAGATGAATGAAGAAGGCACGCCGGCAAAGGTGCTCCTCGTCTGGCGCGACAAGGGTGTCGAGCTGTGGTATCGACGCCATAATCCCAGCGATTTTCCATATGATGCCTGGCAAAATCCGATTGCCGAAGCCTACGAGCGCGAGCGCGTCCTATTGCCTGCCGAGCATGGCGGTGCAAAATTCCACGCCATCCGCAAGGAGCTGCTGGCCAAAGTCAAGGAATGCCCTTCTCTTATCCCCAAGCAATAGGCCAAATCTTAGGAGAGATTGTGAGCAAAGCGGTAGTTTTAACCGGCGTCGGTCGCGACCGTGTCGGCATTGTCGCGGAGTTGACTCAGGCGCTGTTCGATCTGGGCTGCAACTTGCTGGATTCGAGCATGACTCTTTTGCGCGGCGAGTTCGCGCTGATTCTAATGGCTGAGTTGCCGGAAAACGTCTCGATCGAAAAACTGGAAGCCGGCATCGGCGCCATCGAGAAACAGCTGGGCATGAGGGTTCACGTCCGCCAGGTCGATGCCGATGAATTGGAAGAGCCGGCCGAGTCCAACAATGCCTTCATCGTCTCCGTCTATGGCGCCGACAAGCCCGGCATTGTGGCCAAGATTACCCGCGCCCTGGCTGACGCCAACATCAACATCACTGACGTGCAAACCAAGTCCACAGGCTCGGTGCACAACAAGATTTTCGTCATGATTCTCGAGGTAGGGGCTCCGGCCAAGGTATCAATCGGCGCGGTGGAAAGAACGTTGCAGAATATCGGCAAGCAGCTTGACGTTGACATCGCCGTCCAAGCCCTGGATGTTGTGGAGCTCTAATGGCTGTTCTCGACATACTTACTTATCCTGATTCCCGGTTGAAACAGGTATCACAACCGGTAGCGGAGATCGATGAAACGATCCGGCGCTTGATTGCCGATTTGTCCGAGACGCTCGAGCATTACCCCGGTTGCGTCGGGGTGGCGGCGCCCCAGTCTGGTCATTTGCACAGAATTATTGTTATCGATGCATCGCGCAACCGCAAGCCGGTGGAAAATCACGGACGCCACGTGCTGATCAATCCGGTGATCGAATGGCACGAGGGAGAAGAAGTTGCCCGCGAAGGATGTCTGAGCTTGCCCGATTTTACTGCCAACGTCAAGCGCGCGCAGTCGATTCGTTGCCGCGCCCTCAATCCTGACGGGGCAGAAAGCGTGATTGCCACCACTGGCTTTGAAGCGCGAGTCATCCTGCATGAAGTCGATCATCTCGACGGCATTTTGTTCTTGGATCGAGTAAGCTCTCTGAAAACGGATGTGTTTCGCCGCAAGCGATACAACGCACCAGATGTGGTGCCGAGCGCGCCGAATTCCTGAGGCGCTGCATGGTGTAAATCCACACTCTATGCCGCTGCAAGAAGATTTACAGTTGACAGCGCGCTTGAGATCGTCGATTATGGATTGCCATTCCCTTTCCTTTCGTTGCTTATGCCCGCTCTTGTCGGGCGAAGTTTCTCCTGCCTATTCTCCGATACGTGTAGATCGTCCTTGTCAGAGCTGGTTCGGTTTCACTACAAAACCCAATGTCTCTAATTGGTTGCCGTTTGCGCTGCAGCTACTGCAGTCGGACGCGGTCGCCGAAGGAGGTAATTAGCCATGCGCGCGAGATCTGCCGCTATTTTCATGCTGGTTCTATTTTCTGCCGCCCATGCCAGTCCTTGCTTCGCCCAGGCTGGACAGGCTGATGCGTGGGGTTTCACTGCCGGTCCAGGCGATCAAGGCATCGAGCACGATAACGATGCCACTAGTGATGTGACTGTGACCGCCAACAA
>DATNQY010000270.1:0-5055 GCA_036703785.1 Candidatus Obscuribacterales bacterium | reverse complement strand
ATATTCCGGATAACCTCACCGGGAGATCATCTTGGCGCAAACCTGCTCGCACGAAGATTCGCGGCTGACCTGCATTGATTGCTCGAAGCCCATCTGCAGCAACTGCCTGGTGCAGTGCCCGGTAGGTTTCCGCTGTCAAGGCTGCAGCAGAGTTAAGGCCGCGGCAGCACCCTACTCACCATTGGCGGTGATTCGCACGCTGTCCGCATCGACGGCAGTCGGCTTCGGGGGTGGCTGGCTTCTTCCATTTATCGATCTGCCTTGGATCGGCTGCATAATCGCCTACTTTGTCGGATTACTCATAGGTCGCTTTCTGACACGCATCATCGATCACCAATTGGGAGCCAAACTTGGTGTAACGGTAACATTCGGACTTCTCATCGGTATGTCGTTGAGCCCGCTGAAGTTGCTCCTTGCCTCGATTTGCTCCACGCTGGCAGGGTCATTCTTAGGGCACGGCAATTTCTTCGACCTGCTCTTTACCTCACTTTGCGCAATATTTTCGCCCGTCTGCTTTTTCATCGGCGTCATGCGTCCCACCGTCTGGGGCGAACGTTGGTAAAGTCAGCAATAACCGTCGCGTTCGCCATCTTGGCTCTTGCCACTGTCTGCGCATCGCCGCCATTCCGGTCTATAACTGGACGGCCGGGGCAAAGTCTTTGCTGTTGGGGCTGAAACTTGATCCGTTCACCGGCATTCTAACATCCCCGGGTATCGAGCGAACGATCGATCTGGTCGTCCGCTGACCAACGCCTCAGCGCGTTACGGCTCTCGCCTCGGCATATACTCTGGCTGACTCTTCCGGTTTGCCGACCTTCATCAGACAATCAGCGTATGCACTACGAACAGTGGGCAACATATCGTGTGCGCCGCGCTCGCACATAGCAATTAGTTCGCGATGGGCATTGCCCGCATCATCCCACCGTCCCAACTTCTCCAGGCATCTGGCTTTCCCTTGTCGGGGACCGATACGGCAACACGAAATCGCATTTGGTTCAAATCGATCACCTATGTCGATGATCAATTGCCAGATGCCGAGCGCTTCTCCGTAACGCGCCTGCTTTTCTCTCAGCTGCGCGATGATCATATCGACATCGCCTGCGGGAATGGAAAAACGTCCAAATTTTTTCTCGTTGATGCGCAACGATTCGGCGAGCAGTTCATCCGCTCTCGCGAAATTTTTCAATCCATCATAAAACGTGTACATACGTCCCTGTTCCAACATCATTTGCGCAACCGGCAGGCTCTCTTTGCCGTAAGTCTTAATCGCTTCGGAGAGTGCCATATCGTACATTCTGGCAGCATCAGTTGGCTTGCTTTGCGTTTTGTACATTGTCGCCAATTTCTTCGCCAACTCGATAAGCGGCGCACCGGACAATTTGGTCCACGGCTTTTGCACCTCGACGGACTTCTCGCAGACAGCCCAGCGTTTGCACGCTTCATCATACTTGCCGCTCTTATAAAGTGCATCAGCCTCGGCATATATGCTTTGCCAATCGGAATTAATAATGTCGGTTTTTTCTACTCGCCCTTTCAGCTTCGACACATGCGGCCGTGTTGCCGGATTAGCCGGCACGGAATATGCAGTGCTGGGACTGCGCGAGGCATGCACAGGCGGTGCTGGAGCAGGAGTCACGCCGTACTCGCCGGCGGCATTAAGGAAAGCGACCGCCAAGAGCGCGCAGACGGCATTTCCAATGAAACAAGCACTCGTTTTCATCCGCTGCGACCCCCACCAATTCCATCCTAGATCAAGTTGCTGACTGCAGGCACCGGATTAACCCCGGCTGCGTTGGCAGAACAACAAACTGACTAACATCATTGGTGAAAACACGTATCCAAAACGCTCGGTGTACTGCGATGACGCGGCTTTTTTAACCCCAAATTTACGACGTGCGCGCTATAGCTTATTGGAGTCGACCACCACTGGGGTAATGAATATGAGTTTTGAGAATTTGGGCAGATTTGCGGAATCGCAGTCGTCCGCAGATACCAACGAATCCGCACACCTCAGGTTGGTCAACAATTGGCTTGATACGCATCATGAGCGCCAGCCGGACCCGCCGCCCGTCAGTCCACCGATTCCAGAAAAAACGTGGCCGACCGAGCGAGAAACTATGGCGGGCGTTTTCGCGCACGTCATCAATGTGACTAAGGACCCTAACCTGCCGGAAAGAGTAAACGTCTGGGACTCATTAGATAAACTGTTCGTGGACAGATTGAAGCAAGCGGGCGGAAACGCCGCGCCCGTCGAGAATTGGGCGAACGAAGAACTATCCAAAGCCGGCTCGCCCTATCGGATGAAATTCGGCGAAATGTACCACCGCAACCAGGGCTGGGACACACGCTTGGTGCATATCACTGACAAAGACGGCAACGAGCTCAAGCACCCGGCACTCTGGGTCGAATATTATAATCCTCAATGGCGCTAATTCCCGGCTAGCCTCACATAGCGGATTTGCTTTCTCCGGGAATAAACACATTAAAGCCGGCGTCTAAATGGGTGGATGGGCTTCAAAGCCGGTCGGTGTGATGAATCAGAGAAAGCAGCAGCTCAATCTACAATTCGAACCGTCGACGTTCTGCTACATGGAGCAGCTATTTCGCCTTGCCTACTCGCGAGTCGGCAACACCGAAGACGCGGAGGACATTGTACAAGAAACGTACCTGAAGGCATTCCGAGCCTTCGACACCGTACGACATCCCGCCCGCATCAAAAGCTGGCTGACAAATATTCTAGTCAACACCATCCACGACCACCGCCGTAAGGGCAGGCGTACGATCATCGCAGTCGACATCGACAGCATCGAAGAAGAAACGATTATCCACCTGAATCAATCCAGTCCGGAAGAGGAATTGTGTCGTGACGAGATCGATCCAAATCTTTGTCGCGCCATGCAAACCGTGCCGGACAAATTTCTGATACCCTTATTGCTGCGAGAAATACACGAAGAAACATACGATGCCATCGCGCAGATACTTGATATTCCAATCGGCACCGTAATGTCCAGACTGTTCCGCGCGCGAACACTGCTTAGACACGCTCTCAGGGAACCATCGAAATGAAGTGCGACGAAATCCTATCCATGCTGAATTTGGTGCTTGACGGCACAGCCGAAGCTCAGGCTGCGGAAAACGTCCACAAGCACATCGAAACTTGTTCCGCATGCCGGGCCATGCTCAACGAAGATCAATCGATCCAGGAGCGCCTGCAGAAGTTCAAAGGCAAAGTTGCCATGTCGGATTCGTTGCCTCAGCGCATTAGAGAAGCTCTGGCACAGAAACCGGTGGCACCCGCACCAGGCGCAGTGCCAGCTAAGGCAAAAGCGGAAGGTCGAGCTCGCACCAACGAAGCAGCGTCTTCCGAAGATGACGAGCCCGCATGGGTCGACGCTGATTCCGATACCGGAAGTCTGGCCGCTGAACTTGGATTGGATCAAGACAGTTTTAGCGAAGAGCCGATCGCGTTTATCGACGACGAAGACGAGAAGCCGGAATCGATCGAAGAGGTTTCAAAAGGACTGGCATCGGACGATCCGGTGCGCATGTACCTGAGAGAAATCGGCAAAATCCCTCTGCTAAAGGGACAAGAAGAAATCTCGCTCGCGCGATTGATCGAACAAGGCGGCGCAGATGGAGCGATAGCAAAACGGAGACTGGCCCAGGCTAACCTGCGCCTGGTCGTTTCCATCGCCAAGAAATACGCAGGTCGCGGCATGGCATTTCTCGACTTGATCCAGGAGGGAAATCTCGGTTTGATCCGAGCCACCGAGAAATTCGATCACAGTCGAGGATTCAAATTCAGCACGTATGCAACTTGGTGGATACGGCAAGCGATAACACGCGCAATCGCAGATCAGGCGCGCACCATCCGCATTCCGGTGCATATGGTGGAGACTATCAACAAGCTCAAGAAAACGACGCGCAAACTGACACAGGACAAGGGACGACCACCAACTGAAGAAGAAATCGCCGAAGCGATGGAAGTGACCGTGACAAAATTGCGCGAGCTGGTCAAAATCTCGCAGGAGCCGGTTTCACTCGAAACACCCGTCGGGAAAGAGGAAGACAGCCGGCTCGGCGACTTCATCGAAGATCGCAATGCGGAAACGCCCGCCGCATCAGTTACGCAAGAGCTGCTGCGCGAAGATATCATCGAAGTGATGGCTGCACTTTCGCCGCGCGAGCGCGATGTTTTGCGACTGAGATTCGGACTCGATGATGGACGACAGCGTACTCTCGAAGAAGTGGGGCATCTCTTTGGCGTAACTCGTGAACGCATTCGTCAGATAGAGGCGAAAGCGCTTAGAAAACTACGTCACCCTAATCGCAGTCGGCGCCTTCGCGAATACATCGATTGAGGGTTCCACTTGTGTGGATGCTCGACATTCACTGCATGATGGACAGCATGTAAAACCAACAGACCAACTGCAAACCGAGCTCGCCAAAAAAGAGCGCGCCAAAAAACAATCGAGCACCTCTGTATATGGATAACAGAAACAGAGAAAACAGTACGGACGCCAGGCAAGTTGCGCCGGCCACCGCCCCCTGCCAGAGTTCACGATAGGACCATAGCCATCCACCATGCTGGCTCGCCATGGTGTGCCACCAGTACAACCAGACAATCATCAGCACTGTGGATAAAAAGGGTGTCAGACTGAGCGAATAACACGGGTGGCGGTGCTTCGGTGCTTTCAAGCAAGCGACGGCCAGCAAAGTCGCCGACAACAAGCAAAACGGAGCAGAATGGGCCCAAGCGCCGAAGATTATTCCGCAGACCATCAATGGGCAGCCGACAACAAACCCCAATCCAGTAGTCACAGTCCCCAAAAGCAATAAGATTGCCATGACGGCGCAAAGCGAGCCAAGCACAGCCCTTGTCATAGACCAAGAGCACCACGGATCATGTATTTCGCTTTGCGGACAGACTACGTCGCTGGCAGCATACGTTCCGTCCTGGCGTCGATACAGCTTTGCCGTCCTCGGCCAGTCGATGTCCTCCGCCGGAAGTAGTCTCGTAAACCTAGTTTCTTCAGAAATGAGTTCGACGATTTG
>DATNQY010000269.1:0-8477 GCA_036703785.1 Candidatus Obscuribacterales bacterium | reverse complement strand
GATCGCCAAACAGTTTAGTCAATTTCTCGAACGCCAGCCCGACCGCGACTGCGCGCACGACCAGATATTACTTGAACTTGGCAGGGCAATCGAGCTGCGACGGAAATCGCTAAAGATGTCGCAGGAAAAGCTTTCTGTACTTTCAGGATTGCATCGCACTTACATAAGCGATATCGAACGGGGAACCAGGAATGTGGCAGTGCGAAATGTTCTGCGCATCGCGCACGCATTGCAGCTGCCTGCATGGAAGGTGCTGCACGACGCCGAGGGCAGAGCCTTGCAGACGCCAATAGAAACCACCTAGGGCAGCACCGCCGCTTTCTAGCGTGAAGCGGAAGCTGCTGCGGCGATAGTCGCTTGCGTTTTTGCATGTTGCGACGCATAGCTAAGCACAGCTTCGATTTGTGACAAATAGTCGGTAATGTACTGAGCCCGATAACCGCGCTGCACAAAAGCCTCGATGCGCAGCCAGTTTTTCACCGCGCTCTCGAGATTGGCGACAGCTCTTGCGGCATCGGCAATTTCAGTGGGCGCGGCGCTCGGCTTGAGCTCATGAATTTGTCTTTGAACCGAGTCAATCTGTGACAAAACATCGTTGGTGCTGGCCTGGTCCGAAAGAATATGTTTTTGCGGATCCTGCAAATAGCGATTGACCAGCGAAGAGAAGTTGTCGATAAGCAAGCGCGAGGCGCGCAGCGGATCTTGCTCGGCACTCAACACAGGCAGCCTGCGATATGGTCCCAAACGAAGAACGTTGATTTTTTTGTCGTCGAGATGGGCAACAGCAAACATCGTGGTGCCGAGTGTGCCGATGGCACGCGCCGTGTCCAGCTGCTCGATGAGACCGGCCGTATCGAGCTGTCGAATTGAAAGCCCGGGAAACACCAGCGCCTTATCGGCCGTTTGCTCTCGCACGTAACCGGCATTGGTAGCCAACTCTTTGGCAGTCGCGACATACGTCATCGGATTGAGCGCATCTACCCAACCATTGGCCACCCACGTTTCCCATTCCTGCTGAATCGCGCTCAGACGCCAGCGCTTAGGCAAAGCATAAACGGCAGCTGTGATTCGCAAGTTACGGCAAAGCGCCGCTTTGCGCAAGGACATGGAAGTCTCTTTCACAAAGTTAGACACTTGCGAAATTTTCCAAGCCATCCAAAGTTCGCGCGTGTCTTCATCAAGCCGGTCGAGATTGGCGCCGGTCTCGCGCTCGAAGCGGGTTCTGCCCGCCCAGTCGAACCCCATCTCCGTTCCTTTGCCGTTGAACGGATAGCGAATGTAATCAAACTGCAATCCGTCCACCGGATATTTTGTGACTACTTCCAGACAAAGTTGCTTAATGAAATCCTTGCCGTCGGGATTGGAGGGATCGATCCAGAATTCGTGTTGATTGTGGGCCAAAAGCGATCCGTCATGCGCCGCTAGAGCCCAACTGAAGTCATGTCCGCTGAGCACGGGCCCCGGGAAATCGGCTTCCTTCCCGATGATCGGGTTGTGCATCATATTTCCGACGTTGAAAATCCAGACCCAGGAAATCAATTGCATTCCGCGCTTATGCGCCTCCTCGACGGCTGCGCCGAGAGGATCCCAGCCGGCCGTTTGCGGATTCTGCGCCGATACTTGCGATGGATACATGCAATAGCCGGCATTGTTGGTCTCGAAGTAAACGACATTGATGCCCGCGGATTTGAGCCGGTCGAAGACGGCAGCGAGCCCGGCACGATCGCGAGCAGCGACGATGGTGCCGCGATCTAACCAGACCCCACGTGTCTCCACTAGGCGCACCGGCATGGCCTGAGCGAAAGCCAGCGCGAAGTCATTGCGAGCGGCGACAAGCTCGTCGTCGGCCTGATAAAAACGTCTCTGCGAATAAGCGTCTTGAAATGCTTTCACATGTCCGACAGCAGCGTCGTAATGCGATTGGATCATTTTGAACGGCACTGCCAGATCTGCCTGGCGAGCCGTTTTTATCGCCTCGTCGGTGCGTTTGGTTAAATAGTCGAGCTCTTGCTGGATGTTCTGGTAATCGGCAAAACTGATTTGCACGGCGGCCTGCTGCGTGATACCGGGTACGGCATCTTCCATAGCCAAGGAAAGAATCTGGGCATTGGCCGTAATCTCCCCCTGCAAACCTGGTGCCCATGAAATAAACGTGTTGCCGTTCAATCGGGAGACGGCGGCGCCGATGTCTTGACCTTGGGCGTTCGTCCACTTGGCCGTGAGCGCGCCGGCGTCGACACCGATATCAGCTTTCGCCGTGCCCACGGCAAAAGTCTGCAGCAGCGGCTGCGGCTGTCTCGGCCAGTCGAGCTGCTCTTGTTGGGAGAAAGTCGAGTGTCCTGTTACTTGAGCGCCTGTGACTTTGAGTAAAGTTTGAGCCGGGGCAGACAATGTGCCACCACCGTCGGTGATAAGCAATTTGCCGCCGCCGCGCACGTAGTCTTGCAGCGCCGACACGGAGTCGGCCGGTATGTCCAGGAAAAACGGTATGACAATCATCTTGAAAGGGGACAGCTTATTGACGCCGGACTTCAGATCGGCATCGGTCAAAATGTCGTAGCGAACGTTGGCGCTTTCAAGAGTGGTCTTAAACGAGGAGAAATCATCCTCGAACGTACCGAGATGTTGTTCGGAGTATGCAGCAGCGTCGGTTTCGCTTTTCAGCACCGCCAATGGTGATTGGGCGCAAGCGGCGCCGGCACCAAGCAACATAAAAGAAATGACGACGACAATCTGAAGAAGCGTCCGTTTCACTGAGTCACCTCACAACCGATATATGGCAACCATATAAAAATTTGCGCCCAACTACTTATTACGATAGGACTCTTTTACCAACCTGTCGAGTTGTCGTTTTGAATCTCGTTTGGTAATCGCGTCGCGTTTGTCGTAGAGGTGTTTGCCTCTGACCAATGCCAGATCAACTTTCACCCAGTTTCGTTTGAAGTAGAGCTTCAAGGGTATCAGCGTCAATCCCTTTTCTTTGATCTGCTGATGCAGCCGCGTTATTTCTCTTTTGTGCATCAGCAAACGCCGCTTGCGCACCGGATCGTGATTGAAGCGATTGCCGAAGTCATATGGCGCTATGTGGCAATTGTGCAACCACAGCTGTCCTTCTTCTATGCGGGCGAAAGCGTCTTGCAAATTCGCTTTGCCGTTGCGCATCGATTTCACTTCCGTGCCCTGCAGCTCCATGCCCGCCTCGAATACCTCGATGATTTCGTATTCGTGGCGCGCGCGCCGATTATCGGCAATCACCTTTCCCTGAGGCGCCGGCTTCTTCTTTTCGGTTTTCTGCTGTTGTTTTGCCGGCGCCATCTCGATCCCGAACTGTTGAGCCACCAGGAATCGCTCATAGCAAGCCAATTTGGTGGAAACGTCGATGTTACAATATTAATTGAGTTCAGGAGCCTTTTTGTGATCAAAATCGGCCCACTTGTTGCCACCGACTATGGCCAAGCCTGCGCACTGCTTGGATTGCAGGAAGAGCCGGTTTTAGAAGTGCAATCGCTTACCGAAACCGGACTGGGTCTGCGCAGTCTCGCTTTCTGGCAGCACTGGTTGCCCTGCCAATTTCACGTCACCTCATCAATTTACGTGGCGCGCGAAGAAAATGCCGTGCTTGGCTTCATTTCCTTGCATAACAACAGCAAGTCCAGAACTTGTTGGAGAATAGACAACCTGGTGGTGCATCCGGAGCATCGCGGCCGCGGCATCGCCCAAGAGCTGCTGAGATTCATCTTCGCTCAGTTCGGAAGCCAGGGCGTCAGTCACTTCATTGCCGAGGTATCGACTGCCAATGAGGCAGCCCTTTCTTTATTCGCTTCCGGTGGCTTTTGCCGCTCCGCTCAAGTCACGTATTACAAGCTGATTCCAAATTCCGAGACGGAATTCGTCGACACCGGCGAGCAGGAATTCCACGTCGCGACGCCCTCTCTCAAAAGAGCGCTATACGTTTTGCATCAGGATGCGTTGCCTCCTGATTTGCGCATGGTGCTCAATCTTGGTCCTGACGACTTCCGAGTTAAAGATCTGTTGCCGTTTACCAGCACGGAAAAAGGTAAAAATCGACTCATGCGCAGCCGCGTCTGGTACTGGGTGTCCATCGATCCCGAACGGCGCGCGCTTACATCGGCCGTGCGCATCACCGCTCAGCCAGGACTTGGCTACCGTCTGGATATGGCCATCCATCCCGGCTGGCGGCACCTGGCAGGCGGTTTGCTCAACCACGCCATCAATACGCTCTTGTCCAATGTGCCCAAGATGCCCATCTGGGCCCGCGTTTACGACTTTCAAGCTGAAGTGCACAATGTGCTTCAGGCGCGTGGCTTCGAGCGCACAGGTGATTTCTTCCTGCTTTCTCGCGAGCACTGGCAGCGGGCCAAACACCCGAAAAAACGCAAGGTTGAGCTTAAAGCGCCGCTCAATCTGCCGCTGGTGCCCGAATAGCAAACATAAAGATTTCTTGTGGACTTTGGAGCCTGAGGCGCCGTTCAGTTGACAGTTTTAACGATTCGTCGGTATGATTTCTAACCGCTTTATCTGCGCATTCTATACATTCCTTTTGACAGGAGCCGATTGGTGCCTACCATAAATCAGTTGATTCGCCGTGAACGCCGGGCGGTAACAACCAAAACCAAATCCCCGGCATTGAAGAGCTGCCCGCAGCGTCGTGGCGTCTGCACGCAAGTGAAGACCACCACACCGAAGAAGCCCAACTCGGCGCTTCGCAAAATCGCTCGTGTGCGCTTGACCAACGGAATCGAAATCACTGCTTACATTCCAGGCGTCGGTCACAACCTGCAAGAACACTCCGTGGTTCTAGTCAGAGGCGGCCGGGTCAAAGACCTGCCGGGCGTGCGCTATCACATTGTGCGCGGCGCGCTCGACACAGCCGGTGTCAAAGACAGAATGCAATCGCGTTCGAAGTACGGCGCCAAGCGTCCCAAAGCCGGCGCACCGGCTAAAAAATAGTTCGCCAGCTAAGCGGGCTACCGCCCGCCGCTACCAGAGAGATCTAAGAGAGACGTATGACGCATCACGCGTCAGTCCTCCATTTATAAGGAGTAATCATCCATGCCTCGTCGTAAAGTGATCGCCAAAAGAGTGCCGGCACCAGATGCCGTTTACAGCTCGCAAGTAATCCAGCGCTTCATCCACCGCATGATGCAGCGCGGCAAAAAGAGCACCGCTCAACGCCTTTTCTATGATTCGTTGGACCTGGTGAAAGAGCGCACCAAGCAAGAACCGATGGAAGTGTTCAACAAAGCGTTGAAGAACGTCACGCCGCTTGTTGAAGTCAAAGCCCGCCGCGTCGGCGGTTCAACCTATCAAGTTCCAGTTGAAGTCAAACAATCACGCGGCAACGCGCTGGCTACCGCCTGGATCATCGGCAACAGCCGCAAGCGCGCCGGACGCAGCTTCGCTGAGCGCCTCTCGGCAGAGCTCATTGACGCCGCCAATGGTGCCGGCGCTTCAGTGCGTAAGAAAGACGAAACGCACAAGATGGCAGAAGCCAACAAAGCGTTCGCTCACTACCGCTATTAATTAGCGTTGAGCCTTAAGCAAGTATTTCCGTCTTTTTTCAGGGCGATCTCTTTATCGTTGCCACTGCGAATCATCTTTACAAGATTACGCAAGTTCACTGAATTCTAAAGAGATTGTCAAAGATACTGGTATCTTTGGGGTTTCCAGGGTGTAATAAGATGAGCGGCGCAACCTGCGCTGCCAAGCAAGCGTGCGCTTGCTCTTTTATTTGGGGCACAGCCCCGGTTTGTAACGCCCGCGGCACGGACTGCGGAACCAAAAGATCCCCACCTGGGTCGAACCCAGGATGAGCTTAGGGGACTCCTGCATGTAATAGTGCTTGATTTTTAAGCTCAACAGCGAATCCTCCTTGTGTGTGCAGGGTCGCGCCAAGAGGACTCATTTGTTCGTGTTCACTCGTTTACGGTTAACTCAATATTGGAAACAAAATTATGCAAACGTCCGTAGAATCAAAAGGGCCTGCGGTACTTGAAAGGAAGGCTGACGTGTCTGGATCTAATGGCAACGAAAGCAATGGCAATGCTCTGGCAAATCTCCGGAACATGGGCATCGCCGCGCACATTGACGCAGGTAAGACCACCACGACCGAGCGTATTCTTTTCTACTCGGGTCTGATCCACAAGATCGGCGAAGTGCACGACGGCACGACAGTTACCGATTGGATGGAACAAGAAAAAGAAAGAGGCATTACGATTACGGCTGCCGCCATCACGTCGTTTTGGAACGGCAGACGCATCAACTTGATCGACACCCCCGGACACGTCGACTTCACAGTCGAAGTTGAGCGCTCGATGCGCGTTCTGGATGGCGTCATCATCGTGCTTTGCGCGGTGGCCGGTGTGCAGCCGCAGACAGGCACCGTTTGGAAGCAAGCCAACCGCTATGAAGTGCCGCGCATGGTGCTGGTCAATAAGATGGACCGCACCGGTGCCGACTACTTCCGTGTCGTGAAGCAGTGCAGAGAGCAACTGCCCGGCATGCATTCGACATGGGCAAATGCCCATCCGATTCAAGTGCCGATAGGCGCTGAAGATCGTTTCATCGGCTACGTCGACCTGGTCACCATGAAGGCATGGCAGTACGACGAAACCGATAAGCTCGGCCGCAACATGATCGCCATCGATATTCCGGCTGATCTCAAGGCAACGGTAGACAAATACCGTCACGACCTCTACGAGGCAATTGTCGAGACCGACGAGAGCCTGATGATGAAGTACATGGAAGGCCAGGAGATCAGCGAAGACGAATTGAAGTCCGCCTTGCGTCGTGCCGTTTGCGATAACCGCATCGTCCCGATTCTGTGCGGCTCTGCATTCAAAAACAAGGGCGTGCAAGCGCTTCTGGATGCTGTCGTCGATTACCTGCCGTCGCCTGTCGATGTGCACGCGATCAAGGGCTTCCTGCCGGACGGTACCGAAGCCGAGCGCAAGTGCAATCCGGATGAGCCGTTTGCCGCGCTGGCTTTCAAAGTCATGAACGATCCGTTCGTGGGCAAACTGACCTTCTTGCGCATCTACAGCGGCAAGCTGGCTGCGGGCTCTTACGTGCTCAACAGCGTCAAAGGCAAGCGCGAGCGCATCAGCCGTTTGATTCAATTGCAAGCAGACCAGCGCAAAGACGTTCAGGAAGCACAAGCAGGCGACATTGTGGCCGCGGTCGGTTTGAAAGACACCACCACCGGTGACACGCTGTGCGCCGACAACGATCCAATCATCCTCGAGTCCATGAAGTTTCCGGAGCCTGTTATCTCGGTTGCTATCGAACCGAAGACGAAAGGCGATTCCGACAAGCTCGGCATGGCACTGTCCAAGCTCGCTGAGGAAGATCCCACCTTCAAGGTGCGTGTCGATCACGAAACCGGACAGACGATTATCGCCGGTATGGGTGAACTCCACCTCGAGATCATCGTCGACCGCTTGCTGCGCGAATTCAAAGTGGAAGCCAACGTCGGCAAGCCGCAAGTCGCGTACCGCGAAACGCTGCGCAAAACGATCAAGCAGCAAGGCAAGTTTGTCCGTCAATCCGGCGGTCGCGGTCAATACGGCGACGTCACACTCGAACTCGAGCCGCTGCCGCCAGGCAGCGGATACGAATTCGTCAACGACATCGTCGGCGGCGTCATACCGAAGGAATACATTCCGGGCGTGGACAAAGGCATTCAGGAAGCCATGGAATCCGGACCGCTTGCCGGCTACCCGGTTATCGACATGCGCGTCAAGCTGGTGTTCGGCTCGTATCACGAAGTCGACTCATCGGAAATGGCGTTCCGCATTGCCGGCTCTATGGCATTCAAGGAAGGCTTCATGAAAGCCAAGCCTGTTCTGCTCGAGCCTGTGATGAAAGTGGAAGTCGAAGTACCGGAAGAATTCATGGGCGATGTGATCGGCGACATCTCGAGCCGCCGTGGTCGCATCGAAGGCATGGAAACCATCGACAAACTGTCGAAGGTGAAGGCGCACGTTCCTCTTTCTGAGATGTTCGGATATGCAACCGACATCCGCAACAAGACAAGAGGTCAGGGAACTTTCGTCATGGAGTTCTCACATTACGAAGAAGTGCCGAACAGCATCGCGGAAGCGGTGATCAAAGGCACGAAGTAAGCCGCTGTAGGAAGCGCAAGCATCCTACCGTAAACGAGGGAAAGCGCCGCATCTTTTCGAGCGGCGCTTTCTTTTTGAGGTAAACTTGAATGCACTCTTTTTCAGTTGTCAACGTTCGCAGCAGGCATAGAGGGAAGCGAGACAGTCTTAGATGAAATACCTGCACAGCGGCTACATCCTCTTTTGTGATCGCGCCGATCACGCCGAGGATGGGCGCGTGAATGCGCTTGGTTTATTCGACCTGTGCACCGGTAAAAATTTGCCCCTGCGCATGAAGTGCGATTGCATCATCGGCTTTGGAACACCATACGAACGCCGTCAGTACAAGGGGCT
>DATNQY010000268.1:0-18445 GCA_036703785.1 Candidatus Obscuribacterales bacterium | reverse complement strand
CGGCTGTGGGAAACCATGTTCCGTGACGGCCAGCGGCTGTTGCGTGAGGGCAAGCATGACCAGGCCCTTAAGGAATTCAAGGCGGCTTTGAATCTGGCCGCCAAGTTCGAGGAAGACGACCCGCGACGCACCCAAAGCTTGAATGGCCTTGCCATTGCCCACACCGTTCGTCAGGAATTCGCCGATGCGGAGCCCTTGTTCCAGAAAGCAGTCGAACTGCTGCTTTCGCAAACACACGGTGAGGAAGACCTGGAACTGGCGCGTGTTTTGAAGCACCTGGCTCTTGTATACAATAGCCAACACAAATTTCAATTGGCGGAAGAGTCATACGGGCGTTGTTTGCGCATTTATGAAAGACTGGCGCCCAGCCATGCTGATGTGGAAACGGTGCGCCAGCAGATGTCGAAGATTCAAAAACGTGTCCAGGAATTGAAACGCCGCCAGACAGAAGGCGACATGCTGGTAATCGTTAAATCCAAACCGGCTGAAGCCCCGGAAGCAGAAGCCGCCCACGCGGCACCGCGCACGGCGTCGGCGCCGGCTGCTACCGATCAGGCGGGCAAGCCGCCGGTGGGCATTAGCGCCGTCCGCCAGGGAATGGCTGAAATCCGTCCCATGCCGCTTGAAGATATGGTGGGCAAGGTCCTGGACGACCGCTATCAGGTTCTCGAACGTGTCGCATCCGGAGGCATGAGCGTCATCTACAAAGCGCGCCATGCTCTGCTCGATCGCATGGTAGCCATCAAAGTGATGCACCCGCACCTGGTCAGCAACATGCGCAATGTGCGCCGATTCTCGCAAGAAGCGAAGACCGCTTGCGGATTGACCCATCCAAACATAGTCACTGTGCGCGATTTCGGAGTCACCCGCGACGGGCTGTGCTACATAGTTATGGATTACGTTGAAGGCGAAACGCTGGCCACGCGCATCAACCGCGAACATCACATCGAAGGCAAGGAGTTTGTTCCGATTTGCCAACAAATCGTGGACGCGCTCATGTACGCTCACTCCTGCCGAGTTCTGCACCGCGATTTGAAACCGTCCAACATCATGATCTGCAAGGTGCGTGACAGTGAAGTGGTAAAAATAGTCGACTTCGGCATCGCCAAAATGGTATCCAGCGGCGAAGAAGAGGCATTGTCGCTCACACAAACAGGTGAGACGGTGGGCAGCCCCTTGTACATGAGTCCGGAACAGTGCCGCGGGCAAGAAGTTGATATTCGCTCCGACATCTATTCATTAGGCTGCCTCGCTTACAAGAGCCTGACCGGCTTTCCGCCATTCCTCGGTGGTTCGGACATCGATGTTTATTTCAAACACATCAACGAAGAGCCACCGCCGTTTGCCACCGCATGCCCGGACATCGAAGTGCCGATAGAACTCGAGCAGATCGTTATGCAAACTCTGCAAAAGAGCCCGTCGCGCCGTCAACAGAATATGCAAGAGCTGCGCCATCAGCTCGACGATCTTCATCTGTAAAACGCAAGCGCGTTCTGCCACCACATACGGTGCCGGCCAAGATCAGCCCACCTTGACAGTCGGCGCGTGCTAAACTCCTTCTCCCAACGCAGGAGAGAAGCATATGGTTACACGCACAGCAGACGCACAATGGAATGGCGGATTGAAGGACGGACAGGGCCAAATCAAGCTTGGCAGCGGCGCCTTCCAGGGCGAATATTCCTTTCCCTCTCGCTTTGAAAGCGGCAAAGGAACCAACCCGGAAGAACTGATTGCCGCCGCTCACGCCGGTTGCTTCTCGATGGCTCTGGCAGCCGGACTGGGCAAAGCCGGATTCTCGCCCAAGCAAGTGCGCACAACGGCCAAAGTCCACCTCAACAAGGTAGGCGAAGGCTTTGAGATCAATCAAATCGATCTGCACTGCGAAGCAGAAGTGCCGAGCATCGATGAGCCGACCTTCAAGCGCGAAGCTGACAACGCCAAGGCGAATTGCCCGGTGTCTAAGCTGTACAAAGGCGCCCAAATCAACTTGACCGCTCAGTTGAAGAGCCCACAGCACGCGTAGGCAAATTCGCCACAGCGGTTTCGGATTCACGTAGGGGCGATGCATGCATCGCCCCTACAGTTTTTCATGCTTTTAACGCAGTCGTGCGCTCTAGTTAACGCCACCGGTAGTAAGCTAGAGTAACCAGGCTATGCACCGACTTGCCGGTCAGAAAGGAGAGATCAGATGTTTGGATTTGAACTGTTCGGCGCGGCAGTAGTGCTGTTCACATTGGCGGCGTCGGCGATCAAGTTCGTCACCGAATACGACCGCCTGGTCATTTTTCGTTTTGGCCGCGTCACTGGAGTGCGAGGTCCCGGTCCTACCTGGATATCGCCGTTTATCGAAAGCTACAAGAAAGTCGATCTGCGTATGGTCACTATGTCCATTCCGATGCAAGAGATCATCACCAAGGACAACGTTTCTGCCAGAACGGCCGCAGTTTGTTTTTTCCAGGTAATCGATCCATATAAAGTGATTACCAAAATCGAAGATCCCTACAATGCCACCAGCCAAATCGCGCAGACGACCTTGCGCAGCGTGATGGGACAGCATCTTCTCGACGAGATACTGTCCGATCGCGATGTTATCAACGCCAAATTGCAAGCCATGATCGATCGCCAGACTGAGGGCTGGGGAATTAAGGTGAATGCCGTCGAAATCAAAGACGTGGAAATTCCGGAAGGCATGCAGCGCGCCATGGCGAGACAGGCAGAAGCCGAGCGCGAACGCAGAGCAAAAGTGGTGGCAGCCGAAGGCGAGCACCAGGCTGCCGAAAAGCTGGCAGCAGCAGCCGAGGTAATCAATTCCGTGCCCGGCGCCATGCAGTTGCGCCAGTTGCAAACCATGGTCGAGGTGGCATCAGAGAAAAACAGCACGCTGATTTTTCCGATTCCAATCGAGCTGCTGTCATTTGCAAAGGGAGCTAGCGATTCAGCGATTGCCACTGCTGCAGCCAAGATCGTGTCGAAGGTGCAACAAACAAAACAAGAGACGGCGCCCAATAATGAAGGTCAAACCATATCGCTTAAACAAGAGCAGAAGCAGTAGGGATAGAAGTTCTAAGCAGTCCGGCGCGCTGCGCGGCCGCGCCACTACGAATGAGAGGCTAAGAACTGCGTGAGCGTTTGATCTTTGGGACGCGTGAGAATCCATGTGCAAGCCTGCGCCATTGCATCGACAAGCTCAGCATGCGGATCGGTTTCCACATCGGCCATGAAAATCAATTTGTAGGGAGCAATATTCTCTCCGTACCAGAGGAATACACGCGCTTGCCTGTCGGCATCGCCACCGAAGTTGAGCAGCAAATGATCGAGCTCTTGAGGCGGACTGACGTCAAACCCACGCTGATACTCAGTGATGGTGTCCAATCCATTGGCGACATTCAACCCGGCTTTGTACTTGCCCAGCATGCCGTCCTTGAAGCTTCTGCCGCGGCAAATTACCAGCGAATCTTTATTGCGCCTGTAAGAGAGCCAGCCTTTCCAATCTTTGTTTACCGGCATCGCCAGCTGCGCACCAATTTCCTGCTGGATGAATTCCAGCAAAACTGAGCATTCCGGCGGCAAGAGAGCAAAGCCTTTTTGACTTTGCTCTTTGGCGATAAGTTCGGACTCGAGTTCTATAAGCTTGTAGTGAAACATTTTTGTCCTACAAGCATTTTATCAACGCTCGTATAGCGCTTGCAGGACACCGCCGCCCTTCAGGTGCGAAGCCACTTCTTTGGCAAGATCCGGATTGTCCGAGCACATTTTGTAGAACAATACATGTCCGGAGAGCAAGCGGGCGTATGCCGGATGACGATCCATCGCCCAGTACATGCCTTGGGGATCAAGTTCGATAACGCGATCGGCATGCGCATTGCGCAACAAAATCTCAGTTGCCGTGTGGTACTTGGTCAAACGGCGGCACAGGAAATGGTCGGCGTCAGCAATTTTGTCGAGGTGCGGATGTCCGGCTATGATGTCCGCCGCCTTCTGGTTGGCGCAAACTGCCGCCACCAGTCCTGGATTTGCTTCTGCCATCTTGTCGAACCAAATGTTGTGAGCCAACTCCATGGCGGCGGTTCGGCTCTTCAAAACAACTTGAGGAGCAGGCACCGATTGTGGCGGCAATCCCGCCGTGGCACCACTTGCGGTATCAGCCATAACCGCCGCACCCGTTGTCACCAATGCGACTGCCAACAAGGCTCCGCTAGCCGCCAATCCCCACCGAGCCGTTTTCATAAGCTGCTCCTACTTCTAGCCCATTTTTCGCCTGCACGCGACACCAAGCGGCGCGCCGCACTTGAGCTGATTCTAACATAAGCTTCCATTCATAACCGACCACAGCTAAAATTAGGAGTGAAAACAGGAGCCGGTAATATGAGTGATCCATTCGGAAACCGGAACCCACAGCCTGATAAAGACGAGAATCTTGACAAGAAGCATGCTGCCGAACAGGGCAACGATCTGCCGTCGCTCAATTTGCAAGAAACAGAACAGGCGCGCGGTGCAGGCAATGCGGCTGCCAATCAACGCAACGATCGCGACGACGTTTCCGATAAAAGCGTCCCCAGGCTCGACCTGACGATTTCCATCGACGGCCTGCCAAAAGCGGCTCCGCTAGGCGGCACCACAGGCTTTATGCAGCTACGCAAGGGCGAAGAGACCAAATCGACAAGCATCGAGCGCCCAATTGCACAATATAAGCCGCTCATCAACGAATTTCTCAAAAATACCGATGACGAAACGAAGGCCAAAAAGCTGAATGAGGCTGAACTTCGACAAATCTATCGCATGCGCGAATCACTTTCTAATGCAACAAATATGCAAGACGCGCTGTCCGACGCGTTGCACCTGGCCAGAGTTTATCAGCACATGCGGTATATTGAGGAGGCGAAAAAAGCTATCGATCTGTCGCTGGGAATCGACCCGGACAACTATTACGGCAACCAACTTTTCAGGGAACTCGAACGCGTGCATCCAGCAGACCTCGGCGTGAGCGCTCCGGCAGTCAGCGAGCAACCGCTCACCAAATCAAATTTACGCAAACGCATACTCAATCTCACCGGCGGCAGAGTAATCGTCGTCGGCGATTTGCTGATAGATGAGCTGCTCGAAGGCAAGCCCGAGCGCATCTCCAGAGAAGCTCCGGTTTTGATTCTGGAGCATGTGGATACTGAGCTTATCCCAGGCGGCGGCGCCAACACGGCCAACAACATCGCGGCGCTCGGTGGCGTTTGCCACGCGATAGGCGTTTGCGGTGACGATCATTACGCCACACAGCTCGAGCAACTTTTCGAAAAATGCCACATCACGCATTCACTTGTGCGTGATGTCAGCCGTCCAACTACGGTAAAAACGCGGATTCTGTCTAAATCCCACTCTTTCAAGCAGCAGTTGTTGCGTCTCGATCGCATTTCACATGACAAGATCGACTCGACTATCGAAAACCAGATTATAGACAAGCTGCGCTCGTCGGCGGGCAACTATAGCGCGATCGTTCTTTCCGATTATCGCGCCGGTATTATGACGGACGGGCTGATCCGCGCATGCCGAGCCGTCGCCGGCGAGAAAAATCTGTTTTTGATTGTCGATGCACAAGATGATTTCGCACGCTTCCAAAATGTCAGCGTCCTTACTCCCAACCAACCGGACGCCGAGAAAGCGCTTGGTTACTCGATCGACAGCAAGGAAGCCCTGGTAAAAGCAGGCGAGGATTTGTTGCTGATGACCGGCGCCCAGGCACTGCTGATCACGCGAGGCGGAGAAGGCATGGTGCTTTTCCAACAAAACGAAAAAATGGTGGAGCTGCACCCGTTCAACAAAACCGAAGTGTGGGATGTTACCGGTGCCGGTGACACAGTGGTGGGAACCATGGCCCTGGCTCTAGTCACGGGCTCGAGCTACATGGAAGCGATGGCATTAGGCAACCTCGCCGCCGGCATTGTCGTTCGCAAACCCGGAACCGCAGTCACAAGCCAAAAGGAAATGCTTGAGCACCTCGATGCGCTCAAGCTTCCTGAGTAATCTTAGGTAAGCGGCAAATTGAGCATCAGTCTATAAATCGGTCCTAAGTGATCGCCGTTTTCGTCTTTTTTGTTGGCCATCTCGCGCACGTGATCGAGAAATCCACTGAACTGACCGGCTTCCTCGCAATTGACCAGATTGAGGAAAGTCTTGCGCATGTCAGCGAGCGGACCATTCACGAAAGCGGCGGCTTGAGCGTGTTCCGGCGACGTATTGGCAGCCCGGCTGATGCCGCCATCACCTTCAACCAGGGGACGTCCGAAATCAGCCGTTGTATGGACGAATTTGTCGACTGCTGTTCTGAGTGCTTCTGATTCGTAAGTCATTACAATTTCCTCGATTGAGTCCCTGCGTTGTGTCTGCATCTACCGGCAAAACGCCGATATTAGACACGGGGGTTCGTATTTACCCCAACGGCATGGCACGAATACGCAAGAAATAGACAGATGGGGTGACGCATGGCGTCGGACCTCCACGAAAAGAAATTGTAAAAAGGCTCATCCTGCGCGGGATAAGCCCGCTGCACGGTTTAGAATTTGGTAGGCCTAATTGGCGCCAGGAAGAAGGAGACTGTCATGGCAAACAGTGAGTGCAAGTTGTTCGGGCGTTACAACGCTTTCGATCTTGCCTGTATTGTGGTGTTGGCATTGTGCGCGCTCGGCTTCGGACTGGCAAAAGCCGGCCACGCCGGCGTCAATCACGTCATCCAGGGCACCCGCAAAATAGACATAGATCTGTACTTCACCGGCGTGAAAACCAAAGACCTGGACCTATTTAAGGTGGGAGAACCGGCATCTTTGACTATACGAAACGTCCCTGTTCAGCCGCCCATGACGATTACAGCCGTCAGTCATCAGCCCAAACAAATTGCCTTCCTGTCCCCGGACGGCAAGCGGGCGCTATCTTTTCCCGATGTCTCCTCGCCGCTGGCCCATGATTTCGAGGTTACTGTGACAGACACCGCCGATGTGACCAACGACGGCTATGTTGTCCGCGGCAATAAACTCAAAGTGGGCAACACCATCGAACTTGAAGGGTTCAAATATCGCATCCAGGGCGTGGTTGCGGACATTAATCCGTCGAAGCAACAGTGAACGGTGTCATTAATAAGATGAATGAGAAGCTGATTCCGGCTCTGTCGCTGGAATCAGCCGATTCGTGCTGGCGGTCGACGCTGGCGGGCTCAGCGCTTTGCCGTCCGCTGCTGAACATGCACGAACGGATAAATCAATGGCTGGCGCGTGGCGCCGCCCCAAAAGTCGGCACGATGCTCCAAAAGCTCAGCTACTACCTGGTGCTGGTTCTATTTGCCGTGCTTGCCGCCAAACAATTCGCCAACGACAAAGAAGGGCTGGCGCTGGTGGTTTTAGCCGCGGTCGGTCTGCGTTTCGTCGGCTCTTTGATGGGCGGCAAGGAATCCTACAAGCCTAATGCCATGGACGGCGTGGTGCTGCTGTTGCTGGCATCGAACGTCGTCTCCAGTTTCGGCTCGCATTACTTGCAGGAAAGTTTATTCGGTTTGGCAAAGCTCGTCGTCTATGTTTTTGCGTACTTTCTGTTTGTCGGATGTTTCCAAAACAATCCCAGGCAAAGATCAGTCGCCACTTTTGCCATGCTCACCGCCGGCGCGCTTCTGGTGTCGCTATACGGGCTGTACCAATTCAAACATCACGTGGCACCGCTTGCCACCTGGGAAGATCCGACCATCGAAGACAAAGCGGTGAGAGTATTCTCGACGCTCGGTAATCCGAATTTGCTCGCCGGCTATCTGGTACCGATCATTCCGATATCGTTTGTTCTATCGGCAATCTCCTTCTCGTGGCGTGGCTTCTGGCGCTGGCTGAGCGTTCCGCTGCTGGGCATCTGCGGCATCATCACTTTGACCACCGTCTTAACCGGCAGCCGGGGCGCCTATATCGCCTTGATTCTTGAGGCTGCGGTTTTGCTGTTCGTCGGTTTTTCCTGGGTCTGGAAAGGCGCTCCCAAAGCCCGCATTCCGCTAATCATCGTGACTCTGCTTCTGCCTGTGGCTGCAGTTGTGCTTTTGCATTTTGGCTTTCCGAAATTCGAAGCGCGATTCCTTTCAATCTTCCAGGGTACAGAACACAGCTCCAATGCCTATCGAGTGAACGTCTGGAAATCGTCGCTGGAAATGTTCAAAGACAACTGGTGGCTGGGCATCGGCACCGGCAACAAAACCTTCCGCCTGGCGTATGGTCTCTACATGCGCTCGAGCTTCGACGCGCTCGGCACATATTGCGTGCCGCTGGAAGTGGCTGTAGAGACGGGAATTCCGGGATTACTCATATTCGCCTGGTTGGTAATCGGATCGATGGCGCGCGCGCACAGCCGCTTCTGGTCCGCTCAGGATTCCATTGTCCGCTGGGTCGCTCTCGGCTGTGCCGGCGCATTGGTGGGCATGATGGCGCATGGACTGGTCGACACCGTGTTCTTGCGCCCACAAGTTCAATTTATATTTTGGCTGGCAATTGCAGTACTGGTGGCACTTCCGCCACAACCCCACGGTTTTCACGATTGACGGCGAGCGCCCAATTTCGCAGACTTGATGCATCCCATGGTAGCGGCCGGCGACGGCCCGCTTTACGAGGCAATCAACGATGTCTGACTGCGGCGCTTTTGAAGCGAAATACAAGGATCTCACACCCAATTCCAAGCCGGAAGACGCGCAACCTCTAATGGAAGCGCTCAAGGAAGTGAACCAAATGCGGCTGCTCAATTCCAACGTTCAAAAATTGGCCGAGGATCAAGCAGCAGCAGCACGCAAAAACGGCTTGCTAATTTCACACTTTGCCTTTAACGGTGGTGAATCTCAGGCGACGATACTTCAGCGCGAAGGCAAACTCGCTGCCATCGAACTCAAACATGCCGATGGGAACAGCGAAACGCTGCGCTACGACATCTATTCCACCGATCAAGGTGCCAAGCCGACATCGGACACTATCAACATCGCCTGTCCCGGTAAACCGATCACCTCGAACTTTGATTTCGACAACAAGGGCAACTTCACCAAAAACTACGTCACCTTGCCAAACAACCTCGAAATCGAGGCGGATGCCACCGGTAAAGTGACTCATATCCGCAAGAGTTTTTAAGAGCCGGCTCGCGCCCGAGAAATATCAGCCGTCTCTGGCAGTCAGATCGGCAGTAGATTGGATATGCAGTTTATGCGCAGCAGGTGATCTAGTAAGGATAGGCTCTCTCGATTAAAATCGTCGCATGCGAAAAATTTTGCTGGCGATTTTGGTATCAATACCGTGCGTGGTGGCGCCGGCGGAATCGGCGGCTGCTCCAGAGCAGTCAGTTAGCGGGCTTCCGGCCGCCGCTAACACGCCGTCGATGAAATGGCAGGACTACGACCAACCCGGCTACCGAAGCGCAATGCAAAAGTATTCAGCGGCCGCCGAATATGCATTGACAATGCGGCTGCAAACGCTCGTCGCGGACGATCAGACGCCGGTGGACCTCATCGAAAACTATGTTGAGCGATTGATCTCAATTTGCGCGTATCAAAACAAATTTGATACGGCAGAACAATATTGCGACGAGGCACTGAAATTTGCCGAGCGTCAAAAGATGGACAATCTGTGTCTGTCCCGACTGCATGCCACCCGAGCAAAACTGTTTCTCAAACAGGACAAGCTAACCAAGTCCGAGCTCGAATATAACACCGCAACAAAAATACTGGCCGATGCAGCGAAGCGATCATCTGTCGATCACCAACAGTGCATTGAAATTGCCCACGAAATAGATAGGGGACTGGCAAATATTTTCACCGAGCAAAAGCGCTATGCCGAAGCCGAGGCGCACTTTGCCAAGATTGCCGATCAATATCCGGACGAGTCGCCATCCCTGGAAGCGCTGCTGAAGCGGTGCGATCCCGCTGACAGCGGATCCGGACAAGAATCAAATCACGCGGTGCTGGATCGCGCTGCCATGCAGAGAAACGATTTGGTTTCATACTCGAAGTGCTTGCTGGAAGAAGATAAGCTCGATCAAGCTAAGCATGATTTATTGATCGCAGCGGCTCTCGAGCATCCACCAGATCAGCCGCCTTCACTGCCGGCCGAATTCAACGACCTTGCCTGCGTTTTTCTCAAACAAGGCAAGTATGCTGAGGCGGAAAAATGCATGCAATTGGCATTAAAACTGTGTCGCCGAGACAAGCGTACCGATCTTCAGGATTGGTTTGAAAATATGGCTTCCGTTTTTGCCGCGCAGGGGAAGACTAGTGACGCCAAGCAAGCACATGATCAGGCGGACAAATATCGTCTCGGGCAAATCAGCGAATCGGAAAGACTGCGTCCGATGTAATTTTTCGGTTGGTAGCGGCGGGCGATAGCCCGCTTTAATGCTGCGCCCTGTAGTTGCGGCTGAAATCCTTGTCCATCTGCCTATAAAATGCGTTGTGCGTGGACGGATCGAACTTATCGAAATTGCTGCTCAGGACGTCTCGGTAATTATCCAGCGTGGCTGCCCCTGGCGCGCCCAATTTGGCGTCAGCCGAGCGCAAGGCGTTTTGTTGCGCGGCATCATTTGCAATTGCAATTTGGGTTACCGGAATGGCCGCATTGGCGTTTTGTCCATCGTGCAAGAATTGCAAGTACTGATGCAAACTCTGGAAGACAGCAGCGTGCGTTGCCGGATCCACGCCGTTTTGGAGCAGATCTTTGCCTAATTCGGCATATGCTGCATCCACGCCTTGCCGACCATGGTTCTTAACAAGATCGGATAGCCGCGGATCATAAGTTGCTTTGTAGGACTCGACCACCAGTCCGGTTCTGTCGGTGCCATGATAGCAATGTATATCAACTTCTTTGCCCGCCGTAACTTCCTTGTGAACGAGGTCCACAGTTTCTTTCAAATCCTTCGGAGCTTCAGCCACCTTCGAGATCATGGGACGATTGTGATAGGCAATTCCGAGCGTCCTGGAAGCCTGCTGCTCCGACAGCATTTCATTATCGTTGGCAACTACCGCCTTGCTGTCCAGAGTGTTGTCGCCGCGCGTGCGCAAATCGACGATCGCTGTGTCTTTGGCCGCTTTCTTAATCGCCGCCTCGACTTGCGCCTGCGAAGCAATTGGGCTGGAGAAAAGAGGACTCGGATGCATTTTTTCAAGCAGCGTCCGATAGTTGTTCAGTGTATCTTTTCCATCGCTTTCACGGCGGATGCGGCTGCTGGCTGTGACGCCGTCAGCGACCTCTCTGAATCGATCGACCGGCACTTTAGAGTTAAAGCCATCGAGTCGGGGGATTTTGGGCAGGTGCTGCGTTTTCGCTTCAACGGATTCAGCCGGCATTTTGGCTGGGGCGGCGTCGGAAACGATCGTTGAACCGAGCTGGGACAGCCGCACAAGTTTGAGCTCTGCCGGATTCGACAGCTCAATCAAGGAAAGCTTGGGCACGGAATTATCCGACTCGCCGGCAACACCTGCCGGCGTCCAGGATTCCATTTCGTTGCCGCGTGCGGTCATAGGCTAACAATCTATTGCTTGCTGGGGTTGGTAAAGCAGGCGATGCCCGCCATTACATAGCTTGAGACCGTACATAAAGGGGCGCCGCCCGGCAATGTGGAAAACCGGGCGGCGTCAGCATTCTTATTTATGGGCGACTATTTCTTTTCGCCGTCCTTATGGCGTCCGACCACCTCGCCGTGGACGCTCTTGTTGCCGCCGCTTAGTTCAGCATCGGATGCCGGCTCGCCGGTGAAGTCCTGCTTGAACTGGACGAGAAACTCATCGCCCGGTTTAATGCTGGCTTCGGCGCCGCGGATAATGCTGTCGGAAATGAGGAAGCCGCCGGGCAGCCCGTTGACGAAGCCCATGGCGGCGCCTTTGAGGCGGCGGTGGTGAACGTTGCGACCGACTGGATGCATGTAGGCAAAAGATGGATCAATGGCGCCTATGGTCGCGTATGCAATGGGAACCGCGCCGAACGAGAAGACGCCTGCTGCTTCGGCTGCCCCGCGAATGACATAGTGCATCGCCTGTTCTTTCAATTGAATGGAAAGGGGCGAGGCAACCTCGCCTTTCGCGTTGACGCCCATGATTCGGCCTTCGGCTTTGTTCACGACGATACGCGGTTGCTTAGCCGGCATTGCCTCCAACGGGATATGTTCACCGTCCTTTGTGATTATGTCGTCGAATTGAATGGCGATTTCACCGTTGGCTCGCCACCAGCGATGCATCGAACACTCAGCGATCAGCATGCGACGAGCCGGCATGACGTTGAGGACATGGCCGACTACACGTGTGCCTTTTGGTGCAATCATCTTGCCGCCGATCTTCAAATCGACACGGACTTGCGCTTCTACAGGGTCGCCGGCTTTGGCGGTTTTGGAATTGAGCTCGGAAACGACTTTTACCGGAAAGGTGGCGCCGGTTGTGATTTTGGTTTTTCCAAGTTCGTCAGGAACGTCCGCCCATTTGTACGTTTCCTGTATCATCGCCGATTCGTTTTCATCATCGTTATCGATAAAAATCATGGTCGGCGCCACCGGGGTAGTGGAGGTCAAGACCGCCACGGTTTCGCTGGTTTGAGCACCGGGAGTTTGGGCCACGACGGGTTCGGTTCCTCGAGCGGTTAAAGCAGCAGGAGTAACGGTATTCGGCTTTACCGGCGAGGCGATTGCCGCCAGATTGGGACCAATTAGAGCAATCGAAAGTGATATGACGATTGGGCTGAATTTGCGTTGGTGACCGGACATGACGGCACTCCTCGGGGATCGACCCTGGCGATAAAAGCGGACACGACTTGACACGCATCCCCATGCTCAAAAGTTGGAGCGAAGGGGAGACCTAAGATATTCACTAATTCCATCTTTCCAGAAAATCCGTTTGGCAAACCAGTAAAGCCCACAGGAAAACCCAGATTTTATCTATCTTTCCTGCGTGGAAGCACACTCCTTTCGCCATTTGCGAGGGCAACGCATGGCAACAGCCCGACAAACTCGTGCCACCACATACGATACCGGACAATGATTATGGTGCGGTTAACAACATTCGCATTCATTTGTCCTCCAATTGGACTGTTCAGCGACCAATCAGCCTTCCGGCTCGCGTAATGATCCGCAACACCACCACGCGCGAATAGTCATTGGGACGGTGCCGGCATGGCAGATCGGCGATTTGTTGATTGCGATGGATATCTACAGCATGGGCCTTGATGTCAAGGATTTCGACTGACGAAATACTAGGGTAAATACTGTGGTCGCTCTTCCATAGAACCGGCTAAATTGACATCAGAAGCCGCCGGCCTCGTTTACGGCCGAGTGAAAGATTAACCATCAACCGGCGGCTGCAACTGTAAGGGCGGGATTACTCCCGCCCTTTTACTTTGGGCAAAAGCGGGCTTCCGCCCGCCGCTACAATCTCCACTGTGAACGTAGCCGGGCGGAAGCCCGCTATTCCACAAACGCCACAACGCGGGCGGGGGCGGCACTGCATTTTTCCAGCAGCAGCGGAAAGAACCCCACCTTAAATCCGTGCGGCGGCAGCTTATCCAGGTTCGCCAGCTGCTGGACAATGATAAGTTCGCGATCGCGCCCGGCAAAATGTGCGTCCCAAATGCATGATTTATCGGCCGTGCGCTGGAAGTTTTCGATCATGACATGGAATGGGCGGTCCCAACCCGTCGCATCCGTGCCTCCTATATGGGCGCCTTGTTCGGCGAGCCATAGCGTCGAGGCGCGCGTCATGCCGGGATAGTTATACCGCAGCTCGTCGTTGAGCGCGTACTTGTCGTGGTCGGTGCGGATAAGAACTGCATCGCCTGGTTGGATGCGATAAGAAACTTTATCCAGAGCCGTTTGCAAGTCTTCAATCGTGATTGCCGCTCCGGTCGCGCGTTTTGCCGTGAGATCAAGAACCACCGCCGGACAATACAGCTCTTCCAGCGAAATCTTTTCTATGGTGCGCGCCGGCTTTCCTTCGCTTTTGCTTCCATAATGCCAGGGCGCGTCGACGTGCGTTCCCAAATGGCTGGACATCGCGAGATCATCTTCCGCCCAACCTTCGCCTTCTGGAAGATCCTCTTTTTTGCAGTTGAAAAGATGTTGCATCACACTGGCCCCCATTTGGTGGTCGATGTGATGAATGCGCGGTGCGATGATACGCAACACCGGCAGAAGCTTTTGCGGAAACGTTGATTTATCAACATTTCCCAAGGGCCGAGTTAGATCGATCAATTTCGTCATAGCTAAACAAAGTACATTACGAGCGCTGGAGATATAACGGAATATTGCGTAAGATGGCGGTAGCGAACGAACAACAGGTGAAGCGCCATGATGGGCTACAAGCTATTCAGCCTGGAAGAGGCACGGCAACTGGTACCCAGCTTGCGCGATATGCTGGATCAAGCGCAGTTTGAGCTTGCCGAAAAGCTCGAGCTGGTACGCGCTGCTAACGAATGTTACGAGCAAGCTGAGCAGCAAGTCGATGCGCTCGGCGAAAATGACGATGTAGAGCCGCTCCGCGCGGCGCGTGCCAGTTTTCAGGAAGCGATTTATGCACTCTCCAGTGCGCAAAACAGCTATGTGAACAGGCTCAACTATTGGGTGGATCGGATCACCGAAACAGGCGTGGTCCTACGCGACATCCACGATGGTTTACTCGATTTTCCTTGTGAAGAGAATGGATTCTCTTACCTCTTGTGCTGGCGAAAAGACGAAAACGACATCGAATTCTGGCATCTTGCCAACGACGGTTTTATAGGCAGGAAGCCGCTGGCGGCACTTTCGGAATACCGCTAAGAGCACCGACGGCACCGCCCCCAACACCTTGTAGACCGCGAACCGCTCTGCGCGTGGCTCTTATAGAATTTGATCACATGGCATATTTTGAAGATACGCACAGTGGTTGTGTCCGAAATAATCTGTGTATAATTCTCCCTCGTCATCCGTTTTTGCAGGTGGAGAGATACACAACATGACCTCGAAATTCGCTATGAGTGCAGTAGTCGCCGCTGGCTTGGCCCTGGCTACAGCCATTCCGTCGTTTGCTGCTGGTTCGGCGCAACCGACCTCCGTTAAGTTCGGATATTTCAATCTCGCTCTGGTCAAAGCTTCTTATCCGGAAGCTGCTGGTTCCGAAGCGCTTCGTGTGCAAGCTGAAAACCAGCTCCGCGCTAACGTCGAAGCAGGCAACTCAGCTCTGAAGAAGATGCAAGACGAGAAGAAATCCAAAGAAGAAATCGAAAAGGCCGCTCGTGATTTGCAAACTCAAATCAACGCGCAACAACAAGCCTTGATCCAATTGGTTCAAACCAACTCCGCTCAAGCTACCCAAGCCATCGCGCAAGCGGTTGCCGCCGTAGCCAAAGAGAAGAGCCTCGATGTAGTCGTTGATGGCGCCGGCGTATTCGCTGGTGGCGAAAAGCTCGTCAACAACGGCGAAGACATCACCGAAGCTATCGTTAAGAAGCTCTCCCCGGCTGGCGCCATCCGGACGTCCGGCAAGTAATCGCTTCTCGGCGTAAATAAATTGAACGGGCTCCTCGGAGCCCGTTTTTTTATGCGGTGGAGCGTTGGCGACGCGGGCAGACTTCCTGCACCACTTCCTCGATTTTTTCCATCAAGCGACCGAGTCCGGTTCGCTCTTTGGCAGAAACAATCACCGGGTTGGGAAGCTGGCTGGCAAGCCATTGCAGGTCTTCGTGCCGCGCTTTGTCGGACTTGTTCAAGACGGTGATCATCGGCTTGTCGATAGCATTCAACTCGCTGAGAATGTCGTGCACACTGGTGATGTGTTCCATCACGTTGGGGTGCGAAGCATCTACGACGTGCACGAGAACATCGGCGACTGCCACTTCTTCGAGAGTGGCGGCAAAGGCCGAAATCAGATCGAGCGGCAAGCGTTTGATGAATCCGACAGTGTCACTGATCAAGACCGGGCTATTATCGGGCAACACCGTGCGGCGTGTCGCCGGATCCAGGGTGGCGAACAGCTTATCTTCGGCAATCGCGTCAGATTTAGTCAAGGCATTCAGTAGCGTCGATTTGCCCGAGTTGGTGTAACCAGTCAGTGCCACCACAGGCATGTTTTCGAAAATGCGGCGGCGACGTTGGGTATCTCGCGTGCTGCGGATGCGTTCGGTTTCGCGCTCGAGCAAAGTAATGCGATCGCGAATGCGACGGCGATCGATTTCCAATTTGGTTTCACCCGGGCCTCTGGTGCCGATGCCGCCGCCCAGTCTGCTCAGCGCCGTACCTTTGCCCATCAAACGCGGGTAAAGATACTTCAGCTGCGCCAGTTCAACCTGCAATTTTCCTTCGCGAGTCTTGGCGCGCTGGGCAAATATATCGAGAATCAACTCGGTGCGATCGATTACTTTCACACCAACGATCTCTTCCAACTTGCGCTGTTGGTTGGCATTGAGCTCGTCATCAACAACAACCACATTCGCGCCCAATTCTTGCACGAGTAACGCCAGCTCTTGGACTTTGCCTGCGCCGAGAAACTGGCGCGGATCTGGCGTCGTGCGAGCTTGGGTAAGACGTCCGCAAACGGTAGCACCGGCTGTACGCGTTAGTTGCGTCAACTCGTCGAGATCATCTTCCACTTCCCAGGCGTCGGAATCTTGCGTGATCAACGCGACCAGAACGGCACGCTCTTCACCTTCTGCCGGCTGGAACTTCGGCATCACGCGGCGAAATTCGTCTTCCAACGCTTGAATCAACTTCTGGAAATCTTCTTCCTGGGCCTTGCGTGCCGTGCTCGGCTCAAGCAGTTTCCATAGCTTGCCCTCGGAATCACGCCCGGGAAGAAGGTGTGCAATGTGCACCGTGTCGGCAAGACGCGCCTGTTCGCCACGGCTGCGGGAAAACTTGCCACTTTGATCTACTTCCACTTCGGCGAGCGCATCCAATCGATAGCGCGCCAACACCTGCAGATCTTCCTTGCTCGGACCGACTCTACCGTTGCCGTTTTTGGAAGCCAGATGCGTATAGATAATGCGATGACCGCTGAGCCTGCCTGGTCCGACGCGTAAGCCTTTCATTTCAGGAACGTTGACGTCACGCGGATGCCCAACCGTGACGTTGACGACCTGACCGCGACGATTTACTACAACGGATATGGCACTGCCTGTTTCCTGCGATATCTCCGCTATGGATTCTGCCAAATCAAGGGTGAGAACTCGGTTTTCTGGAATTCGTTGCTGAAGCAGCCTAGTTAGCTTCTTAAGTTCTGACTTCTTGAGACCCTTGGTGTTGGAGAGATCGAGTTTTCCGTGCAAAAGGCAGTAACCTCATCTAGGGGAACTGGTTAGAAATAGCGCCAGAGTGCCAGACGGCCTCTAATCCGCATAATACTCCTTGTATGGCTGATGCACGACAAATTTAATGTGCGGCAGTCATTTAACAGGCCGACAGCTGATGCCTGAGCAACGGGCGCCCGCCTGACTCGCCGCAGGCTTTGGGCGCCGGCACCAACTTTCCAGGATTGAAAAGACGATCAGGGTCGAAAGCAGAACGAATTCGGCGCATGACGTCAAGGTCAGGCTCATCAAAAGCCACGGTCATCTCGAGGATTTTCTCCACGCCTATGCCGTGCTCGCCGGAGAGAGTTCCGCCCAGCCTCACGCACATTTCCAGAATTTCCCGAGCAGCCACGAGCACCTTTTTTACCTGCTCTTCGTTATCCCGGTTATAGAGCAGACATGGATGGAGATTACCATCGCCGGCATGAAAGATATTCGAAATGGGCAATCCGAACTTCTCACCGATAGCTTCGATTTCAATAATGGCCTCACGCAATTTGGAACGCGGAACCACGCCATCGAGGATGTAGCCGTGCGGTGCAATCCGGCCAAGGGTAGCAAAGGCGGATTTGCGAGCTTTCCAGATAAGCGCGCGCTCGGCGGCATCATGAGCCCATTTAGTTTCGGGGCAGCCGTGGGCTTTGCAGCACTCTTCCACCACTTCGCGCTCGATCGCGATGGCGCTTGATGGTCCATCCAGCTCGACGATGAGAACAGCCGCCGCCTCCGTGTTCAAACCCAAATGCAAGGAAGCTTCAACGCATTTCAATGTAAGTTGATCCACCATTTCCATGGCAGCCGGAATTATGCCGCGAGCCACTATGTCAGAGACGGCTTGACCGCCCGCCGCTATGGACGGGAAGTAGGCCAGCATTGTTTGCACGGCCTGTGCGCGCGGAATCAAGCGCAGCCACGCCTCGGTTGCAATGCCGATGGTGCCTTCCGAACCGACGAAAAATCCGAGCAGATCCAACCCGAGACCGTCGCGCGCCGTGCCACCGAATACGGTGACAGAGCCATCAGCCAGCACCACTTTCACGCCATATACGTTGTTGGTGGTTAAACCATACTTCAGGGTGTGGGCACCGCCGGCATTCTCAGCGATGTTGCCGCCAATGGTAGAGGCCGGCTGGCTCGAGGGATCCGGTGCAAAATACAGT
>DATNQY010000267.1:0-8025 GCA_036703785.1 Candidatus Obscuribacterales bacterium | reverse complement strand
TGATCGAGATGTAGAAGCGCCGCTACCGATAATGCGGCGAGCGCGTTCTCGACATTGTGATCACCGATGATCTTCAACTCGTCGCGGCCGCACAAGACCTTGGTGGCACCATCAATGCGATAGCAGAGAAAGTCCTCGCTCAAAAACGCGCCTTGCACTGCCGATTCCATGTCGTGGTGCACGGCAAAAGGAAATATTTCCGACGGCGGCTTGAACTCTGCCACCACTTCGTCGTCTTGATTCAACACGGCATACTGATCTTCGCGTTGGTTCAAGAACATTTTCTTTTTGTCCGCGATGTATCCGGCGATGCCACCATGCCATTCGATGTGATCAGGCGTGAGGTTCAGCCATACACCAATAATCGGTGCAAACGCCGGACAATAATGCAACTGATACGAGCTGACTTCCGCCACCAGATAATCAGGATTGGATTCCAGTTGGCTCAATATTGGAATGCCGAAGTTGCCGCATGCCGGCGCAGTCAAATCACAGTGCTCGAGAATGTAGCTGGTCAACGCACATGTCGTCGACTTGCCGTTGGTTCCTGTGATGCCGATAATTTGCGTTTTGCCGCGTTCGCGATACGCCAGCTCGATATCGCAAATAACTTCCTTGCCCTGCGCGTGCGCACGTTGAACCACTTCCGACGACGGCGGAATGCCAGGACTGATGATAATTAGATCGGCGGACTTGATCGCTTTCTCACTGTGCTCGCCTGACTCGACTTCGATGCCCTGCTTGCGCAACTTGCCGGCTTCGGCCTCTTTGCCGGCATCGAGCGCCGACTTCTCCGAAATGAGCACTTGCGCTCCGCGCTGCTTCAGGTACATCGCGCTCGAGACGCCGCTGCGCCCCAGCCCGAGAATCGTCACCTTCTTGCCAGCCCAGTTGCTCAAATCAGTCTCCAGCTGCTCGGTTGTCTCTGATGCAAGCGGGCTTTCACCCGCCGCTAGCAATGCCGTAAAGTGGGCTTTCACCCGTCGCTAGCAATGTTTCCAACAACGTTTCGGTACAACCTTAACGCAAAGTCATTTTAACATTGCGAGGGTAGCATGCAGCCACGGTGTACGGCGATCCCACGCAGTTTACAAGCAGTTTACTATCGACACAACGTCGGCTGTCTAATGTGGCTATGGGCAGACGCGCGCCGGCGTCGGAGTGGCGCCTTTTAGCCGGTCGGTCACATGTCCGACGTCGCTATAGAAAATTGCATGTGCGATGCAATTTGGCATAGTGTGGGCCGCAGGCTGGTAGCTTTCTCTCCTCTGCAATCGCGGGGCGCGATGCTCGTTTGCATCAGCGTGTAATTTTTTCTAGTGACCGCCGGGCAGTGCTCATTTGAATGGAGCCAATTTTCTGAGCGCACCATGACGGGCCGAGCCGCAATCGGAAAATTTCATCAGACGAAACGGATGGTTGGCGTGACGATTCAGTCCAGGTGGGCGATTCGAGCAGATAGACGTGTCAAAGAGCGTTTCGTCTGACGAAACTTTCCGATCGGCCCTCGGGGGCATGAGGGAGGGAGACCGCGGACGTCCAGCCCGCCACGGCGGCGCTGATCGCCACGGCGGCGCGATGCGCCGTTATGGCTATTTTCGAAGTCGATTCACGAAGTGCACGCCGGAGCGTGCGGCCAAGAAATGGCCCTTACTTGCTAGCCTTCGCGGTTTTGTTTTCCTTCGCTTCGATCTTGTTGGCTTTCTCTTGCAGAGAGCCTATGCGCTTGTTGACCTTCTCAACCTCTTTCTCCTGCAAATTCGGAGTGAGCGTCAAGTAGGCCTTCAGTTGCACAGCAGCTTCGCGCAAGCCTTCCGGCTTTTGCGGTTTGTTCTGCTCGAGAGCGGAAGCCAGTCCGAAGCGCGCTTCGCCGTCACGCGGATTGCCGAATACGGCCGCGTGATACTTATCGATGGCGCTGGCAAACTGCTTTCTCTTGGCCAGATCGGTGGCGAGCGTACGATCTTGGCGGTTGGAATCGCGAGCGGCTGCCACCATATCGAGTCCGCGCCTAGCGCGTTCAGCCGAATTCGGGAAGGTGGCTGCCTTCTTGTACGCTGCCTCAGCATCGTCGAGATCTTTGATCAACAGAGCCATGTCGCCTACTGCAAATGCTTGCTTCGGTGTGTTGGCATTGCCAATCACAGTGCCCATCTGCTCGGATGCGCCTTTGAAATCGTTTTGTGCCAACAAGGCTTCAGCATACGCAACCCGCTCGCCGTCTGTTTTCGGCGTGCCGACGGTGGCCAGATCTACCTTTTCACCCGACAACGAGCGAATCTTGGCGGCAGCCAGGCGCAGTTCCATGTCGTTGGGATTGAGCGCGATGGCCTGATCGAGCGAACGCTTCGCCGTCTCGTAATCGTTGGATGACAGATAGGCTCCGCCCACTTCCTTCGAAGACTTCAGGTAATAGGCACGCGTCAGACCTTTGGCCGCCGCAGCCGAGTGCGAAGGATCGTTCATCACCGACTGGTACGCCTTGATCGCGTCATCGAGCTTGTCAATCTTCAGACTTTCGTCGCCGACGCGCTGGAGAAGGTCGGGGTTGCCGGGCATAAGCTCGAGTCCCGAGTGCAACTCGGCAATGGCATGCTCCGTGTCGCCACGGGCATCGCGAATGTCTGCGATGTGCAAGTATGCATCCGGAATCTCCGGCTTGATCGCAATCGACTGCTGGAATTCCTTGATAGCCGCCACCGTGTTGCCCTGGGCGTTGTACGCTTCGCCCTTGGCGATGTGCAAAGGCGCGCTGTTGCGATTTTGATATTCAGAGGTGTTGAACTCTTTGAGCGCCCCGTCGATGTTGCCACCGGCCAGATACGCGCGCCCGAGTCCGTAGTGAGCCGTCGAGTTGCCCGAGTTGAGGGAAATCGCTTGCTTGAAGTTTGAGGTGGCGTCGCCGACATTGTTTTGAGCCAAGCGTGTCAAGCCAAGTCCGGCGTAAGCCTCAGACATGTCCTTGTCGCTCTTGATCGCGTCCTGGTAGGCACCGGCTGCCTCGTCGAGTCTGCCCTGCTCTTTGAGAGTTTGTCCAAGGTAGTAGTGCGCGTCCGGGTTGCTGGGATCTTGCTCAAGTGCCTTATGGCATTCGCTTTCCGCCAGCTTCAGCATCTCGTCACGCTGGCGCAGAATCGTCGCGTTGGACGTTTGCAACCGGTTGAGTGCCACCATCGCTTTGCCCACATGGGCAGTGACGTTGTTGGGATCGATGGCCAACGCCTTGTCGAGCTGCTCGTCAGCTGCATCCAGTTTGAACATCTTGCCCAGAGCCATGCCATATCCGGCAATGGCGGGGGTATTTTTGGTGTTTTTCGAAATAGCATCTTTGTAGCGGTCGGCGGCATGCTCGTAATCGCGCTTGCCCATCATGTCTTCAGCTTCCATGACTTCGCGCTCGATGCGTCCGTGCAACTTTTGCTTGTGGTAAGTGCCGCCCTCGGTGGTTTTGACGACGGTGCGTCCTTCCGCCGTGGCCAGAAGTGTGTGATCGGCAAAAGCCTGTGCGCGTCCGATGCTGAGGCCGACCGTGGCCGCAACCAGAGTGCCCACTAAAATATTTTTGCTAGTACGTGTCATACGCTCCTCATCAATTGTTGTCGGGACGCTGCGCGTCGCCTCCAAGACCGTCGCCAATTGGCAACCTCTGTGATGGATTTAAAAACCCATCTATATATTTGCTCTGTATGTTATCGCTTGTCCTGGAAAAAAACCGCTACCAGCCGCCGCTTTGCACCCCTGGCTGTCTCTTATCGCTCACAGGGTGCGTTTCTCAAGCAATTACATTTCGTACCGTTAATAGAAACCGTGCCGCCGATTTGCGATTCTATATATAAGGAACGAAAGGGAGTATTTGATCGTGTCGGGGCATTCCAAATGGGCGAATATCAAACGTACCAAAGCGGTCGTTGATGCCAAGAAAGCTGTCGTTTACGCAAAGATGTCGCGTGAAATCATCGTGGCGGCCAAGATGGGCGGCGGAGATCCTGCCGGCAACTTCCGGCTGCGCACAGCAATTGAACGCGCCAAGATAGCCGGCGTCCCCAACGACAACATCGCACGCGCCATAGAAAAGGGTGCAGGCAGCGGAGCGGCCGATCAAATAGAAGAGCTCACATATGAAGGATATGGTCCGGGCGGGGTGGCGATCATGGTGCGCTGCGCCACGGACAATCGCAACCGCACAGCCGGTGATGTGCGCAGTTATTTCTCCAAGTTCGGCGGCAATATGGGCGAAACGGGCTGCGTCGGCTGGATGTTCAAAGAACGCGGCGAAGTGGTCGTGGAACGCGGACCGAAGCTCAACGAAGACGAGCTTATGATGGCCGCGCTCGAAGCCGGGGCCGACGATCTCGATAGCTCATCGGATGATGCCGTCGTAGTAATCACACAACCGGAGAAGCTCGAAGCGGTCAAAACCGGCATTGTGAGCGCCGGTTTCGAGGTTGGCTCAGCCGACGTCGTGATGTCGCCCATCTCTACGGTGGAAATTTCCGAGCCGGAAACGGCGAAACAACTGCTGCGCTTGCTGGAGACGCTCGAAGATCATGACGATGTCCAGCGCGTCTGGGCAAACTTCGAGATGGATCCGAAGCTGATGGAAGCAGCGATGGTGTAACCATTCTTTTGTACCGGCGGGCGTAAGCCCGCCGTGCGCAGCCGCATACGAGGCGGGTCTTGCCGCTTGTTCGTCTTCGACCCCAGCGGGCTCACGCCCGCCGGTACATGCGGGATCGTGGCCGGATTTCGCTACGGCGCCGTACTACTACAAGCGGCTGTACGAGCGAGATTTCGCGACTTGAAGTTGCAGTCTTTGATCTACAGCAGACGGGGTGCGGGGGAACATAGCATGCCTTTGCACTCAAGAGAATATTGCAACTTGTTACACAATTAGTCACCGTGATAGTAGAACCCGAGAAACCGCGGAGAACGCCGCATGGTGGCACTTTGCACCACATACGGTGCCGGACGCAAGTCCCTTGATAACGAACCCCTCTTGGCTTTTAACACAAGTTTTACGTCGCTTTACGAATGCCTGCTGACATCACTATGATTCACAAAAATTAGACGAAACTCATACGCTGCATTCGCCGCCACTTCAGGTGCCTTTGCATCCGCCTGTTGGAATGCCGATATCCGCTACAGAGTCAAGGTGATGTAGCTTAACTATATCCAAGCTTTCCCCGCACCACCCACGGTGCGGCAAATATTCGCGTTGTCATTGTGTTTTTTGACGCTTCATGCGGCGTTTGCTACCTTTTCGCCTGCTTCGTTGCGAGGTTGGTCAACGGCGGTTTGAGCTCAATCAAATCGACCCAGTCAATCCCTAACACAAGGAGCACTCACAGAGTGAACCAAGTTCCATCAATGACTCACATGCGAATAGGCATACGCACGCAACTCGTGTGCGCAGCGGCCGCCGCGGCATTCTTCGCAGTGCCGGCATGCGCACGTGATCTCACTCCGGAATTTTCATCACGGGTCTGGATAGACAATGACACGGAAGTAGCCGCCGTTTGTTTGAACGGCAAAGAGCTAATTACCTTCCGTGCACATGCGGGCACCGGCAGCGCAGTAGAAGAAGCTGACGACCTGGCCGCCAAGCTAGAAGATCTCGTTTCCGATAAGAATTTCGATGCAGACAGAATTCTCCCGGCCAGCGACGGCGACAAGGCAGCCATTAGAGTTGCCGGCAATATGCCGGTAAGCTTCCTGCCGCTCACTGGCAAGTCGTCCTCGCCAGGCAACACCTTGGAAGCCAGCCTCAAGGTCGTTAACGGCATCCGAACAGCGATGGGGGCACCCACCCTGCCCAATAGCTTTCCTGACCTGTCTAAATCGACGCTGGCTAGCGCAGGACACTCCTTCAGTGGCCAGGCATCGTGGTACGGTCCGCACTTCCATGGCAAGAAGACGTCCGATGGACACCGCTTCGACCAGGACGGCATGACCGCAGCGCACCGCAGCTTGCCCTTCGGCACCAAGCTGCTGGTCATGAACCGCCGCACCGGCGATTCGTGTATGGTCGTAGTCAACGACCGCGGACCCTTCGTCGGCGGTCGCATTCTGGACCTCTCCCGCGGAGCTGCACGCAGACTGAACATGATTGGCTCAGGCGTCGCTATGGTCGATTGCATGGTGCTCGGTCCGCAGAACTAAGTCCGGGCGACCCAAACAACCTTGGCATACCCTCTTGCGGCGATCAGAAAGTTTCGTCAGACGAAACGGTTCAACAAGTCCCAAAATCGCCGAAAGCCTCTGCGGCATCACAACGTCACTCCAATCGAAACTTTCATCAGACGAAATTTTCGTATCGCGCTGCATAGGGGCAGCACAGGCAGCCGGGTAGCCAAGCGGCTTTACCGTGCCTCCCGTCATTCTTGGAAATATAGTCACGGCGCGACTTTTGCCGCGTGGGCGGCTCTGGTAAAATTCTCGCCTGCCCACAAATTCGTGAGTATGGTTTCATCAAACGTCCGAGTTCGCATAGCTCCAAGCCCGACGGGAAATTTGCACGTCGGCACGGCGCGCACCGCGCTTTATAACTATCTGTTCGCCAAGCATCACGGCGGCGACAGCAAGTTCATCATGCGGCTGGAAGACACCGACGAACTTCGCTCGAAAGAAGATTTCACGAAGGACATCATCGACGGACTGAAGTGGCTGCAGATGCACTGGGACGAAGGACCGGATGTCGGCGGCCCATTTGCGCCATACCGACAAACGCAAAAACTCGACCATTACGACAAGATGTCCAAGAAGCTGATTGCTTCCGGTCATGCTTACTTTTGCTACTGCACGCCTGAGGAGCTCGAGAAGCTCAAGGAAAAACAAAAAAACGATAACCAGGCACAGCGCTATGACAATCGCTGCAGAAATCTCACCGACGAAGAGCACAAAAAATTCGCCGAGCAGGGCCGCTCGCCTGCGATTCGATTGAAGATCGAAGAGCCGCGCGTTATCACCTGGAACGACATGATCAAGGGAGACATCTCCATCGACAGCTCCGACCTCGGCGGCGATATGGTGATCGTCAAATCCAACGGCATCGCCCTCTACAACTTCGCGGTGGTTGTCGACGATCTCGACATGAAGATAAGTCATGTGATCCGCGGCGAAGACCACATTCACAACACGGCAAAACAGTTGTTGCTCTATGAAGCGTTCAATGCCGACATTCCGCAATTCGGGCACGTGGCTCTGATGGTGGATACCGACCGCCACAAGCTGTCCAAACGTGCTCACGGCGAAATGGTGCACGTCGATTATTACCGGCGCCTCGGCTACATGCCGGAGGCAATCGTCAATTATCTGGCCCATATGAGCTGGACGCCGCCCGACGGGCGCGAGATTTTCACGCTGGACGAAGCGGCGCAGATCTTCACTCTCGATCGCGTCAGCACCAGTCACGCCGTGTTCGATGTGCCGCGTTTGAATTGGTACAACGGTCAGTACATTCGCAATCTGCCAATCTCGCTCATTACCGATCGCGCACTGCCGTTTCTGCAAGCGTATGATCTCGCGCAGTATTCGCGCCCCCAACTCGAAGAAATCGTGGGCGTGGTGCGCGAGGGCTTGACGACGCTTTCGGAAGTGACCGAAGCGACGCGCTTTTTCTTCGAGCGCCAGGTGCAAATTTCTGAAGAACTCAATCGAACGCTCATGTGCACGGACAACTCGCGCAAAGTGCTCAGCGCAGTGCGAGACAACATGGCGAAGTTTCCCTGGGGCGACGCCAAAGGCTGTAAAAGCGTCATCGACCAGATCGGTAAAGAGCTCGGCTTCAAAGGCAAGGATCTTTACTGGCCGGTGCGCGCCGCCCTGCAAGGCAAAACATCCGGTCCCGATCTTGGTTCTACGCTGGCCATTCTTGGAGAGGCGCGCGTTAGAAGTCGCATAGAGGGAGCGCTGGGATTGTGTCCTCGCTAAAAGTATTCAATACATTGTCCAATCAAAAAGAAGAATTCGTGCCGCTCAACGGCAAGCGAGTTCTCTATTACGGTTGCGGGCCGACGGTCTATGACT
>DATNQY010000266.1:0-5617 GCA_036703785.1 Candidatus Obscuribacterales bacterium | reverse complement strand
TTTTTCTTCGCCTTAGTTTTGCTCCCGGCCGCTTTCTTGGCGGCCGGGTTTTTACCGGCCGATTTCTTACCGGCCGATTTCTTGCCGGCGGACTTCTTCGCGCCACCACGCGCGGTGCCTTTTTTGGCTGCGCCTTTTTTGGCGGCACCTTTGCGCGCGGCCGCTTTTTTGGGGGCGGACTTGCGTTTGGGCGCTACAGCTTTGCTCGCTTCTTTGATAATTGCCGTCGCCTTGTCGGCTTCTTCCTGACTCTCGAAGCCGAAGACGCCATGGTACTGCTTGCCGACAACCTGAACCATAACGAAGGAAATGTTGACGCCATTATTGGCCAACCGGTCGGCAATGGCATGTCCGAGTCCGGGGACGTCATCGCCGATGACGATCAGACAGGCAATGCGCGGAGTGGGCTGTAGTCCAGCATTATCCGCAGCGTGCTCCGCCTTGGCTCCGGTAATCGGATAAACCTCAACGGCGGCGTGCTCGTGCTCACCAGGCATGGCATATCCCATCACCACCTGCAAGCTCACGCCCGCTTCAGCTAGCGGTTTTAAAGTCGCAGCGAGCGTGCCCGGACGATTTTCCAAGTCCTTGCGCCAGAGAACCGCCTTCTTGACAGTAACCGCCATATCTTCAGCTCCTTCAATGTTTTGTGCGGTTCGATTTTAAACCAAACGAAAACCGGCTGAGGCACCACAAGTAGTGGCGTGCTTATCTGCAATTGAAGCCTGATCGGTCTATCCTGGTCGACGACCGGTGCAAAAGACAGTTTCAACCATCCGACATACAAAAGTTAACTGGCGGTAAAAAAAAGCGACCGCGCATATGCGCGGTCGTTTCAAATTGGTACCCCCAAGGGGATTCGAACCCCTGCTGCATCCGTGAAAGGGATGTGTCCTAGGCCTCTAGACGATGGGGGCCACGAACCTACAGGAGAGGCAGGATAACAAACCTGGCACAGTAGTGTCAACTGAAGAGCGCCAACTGACCGGCGTTTTATAAACGGATGTGTAGGGCAAGCGGGCTTCCGCCCGCCGCTACAGTGTGCAGGACAAGTTATAATGACAAGCTCATGCGGAGCTGAGCTGTGACTCATCCTTATCGAACGTTCAGCAACTATTTAAAGGAGCGTTTCGGCGAGCGCGTTTATCGCGTGCCGATTGACGCCGGCTTCGATTGCCCCAACCGTGACGGTACGCGTGCCTTCGGCGGCTGCACTTTTTGCGACGAGAGAGGCTCAGGCGCGCCCACGATCAACAGTGGCTTGCGCGTGAAAGAGCAACTGCTGGACGGAATCAAACGCATCGAACGCCGCTACGGCGCGCACAAATTTCTTGCTTACTTTCAGGCATTCAGCAACACGTACGCACCTGAGGGCGTGCTCAAAGTTCTCTACGATGCAGGACTTGATCATCCCGATGTCGTCGGATTGTGCATCGGCACACGCCCGGATTGCGTGCCCGACAATGTTCTCGATCTGCTCGCCCAATACGATCGCCGCACATTCGTCTGGCTGGAAATGGGCTTGCAATCAGCCTTCAATGAAACACTGGATCGCATCAATCGCGCACACAGCGCCGAGGAATTTTTCGACGCCGTCAAACGAGCGAAGGCTCGCGGCTTAAAAGTGGCAACACACCTCATCTTTGGCTTGCCGGGCGAGACGCGCGAGCAGATGCTGAGCACAGTGAAACAAGTGGCGGCGTCCGGCATCGATGGCGTGAAAATTCATCAGCTGTGCATATACAAAGGTACGCCGATGGAATTGGACTACAAGTCCGGTAAGCTTGCAACGCTGGATGAGGACGAGTACGTGCGATTGGTTGCCGATGCGCTAGAACTACTGCCGCCCGAAATGATCGTGATGCGGCTCGTGGCTGAAGGCAGCGAAGACGAAATCATCGCGCCAAACTGGGCCTTCGAGAAAAGTCGCATCATGGACAAAATCGATGCAGAAATGCTGCGGCGGGGAACCAGACAAGGCAGCGGTTATGATTTGTCTTTGGCCAGCAATGCCGCACCGATGATGCCTGCGTAGTCACCAAGCTCGGCTTTGGAAATTTCCAGCTTCTTTGTGGCGATGCGAAGCGAGCGGTAATGCGCTTCTCGCTGGGCAGCCTGGTAATAATGATCGAGAGCTTCGACCAATCCGCCACCCAGGATGATTCGACGCGGATTCAGCAAGTTTACCGCCGTCGCCATGCCCATACCCATGTATTTCGCCGCGGAATCGACCGCACGCACAACTACGTCGTCGCCAGCCTGAACTGCCTGGGCGAGAGCTTTCGAACGCAAAATACCTTTGGTGAGATCGATTTTGTCGCGCACCATGGTATCGAGTCCGCGATTGACGTCCTGCAGAATCTGCTTGGCGACGGCAGTTCGCGAGGCATAAGCCTCGAGACAACCCATGGCTCCGCAACCACAAGGTCTGCCGCCGGGCTCGAGAATTATATGACCGATCTCGCCGGCAGTTCCACTCGATCCACGGTACTGCTTGCCATCGACGACGATACCGGATCCGATACCAGTTCCCACAAAAATACAGATGAAGTCGTCGCAATTGCGTCCGGCTCCGAACTTCATTTCGCCGAGTGTCGCCACCTCGACATCATTGCCAAGCCGGCTCGGGACCTTATAGATGTCGGAAAGCGGCTCAGCTAGCGCCACTTCCTGCAAGCCCAAATTGACGGCGTTGAGCAGAATTCCTTTTTGCCTGTTGACCATGCCGGCGGCACCGATGCCGATACCGATGAGTTTCTTCGAGTCGATTTTCGCCTCATCAATCGCCTCATCTACAACCGAGGCGATGCGCTTGATCAAATCGTCCTGTTCGTGCGGCTGTCGCGTCTTTTTCTTGCCGGTGCCGACAAGTTTGCCGGTGTCGACATTTACAACACCGGCGAGAATCTTGGTGCCACCAAAATCAATTCCAACTGCAAGTCGATCTGCCATAGAGTTTCCGTGAGAAGTCCGGATATTCTATGTCATTTCGGCTGCTAAGATGTGAGCGGCCGACGATTCTCGTTTTGCCTCGGGCAATTAGTGCTCGTGCCTGTAAATGTTACCCATCCAGATAGCCATTACAAGCGCGATTATCGCCAGCACAACCGTGAGTGCCTGGGATACTACCTGACCATTGACCGCTACCGGAACATGTGCGACCAGCCGCCACAATTGGCCCAGAAATACCAAAGCAAAAATGACGGTGGCTACAATCAAGCCCACGCGATCCGATTTTTTCGTGAATAATGCCATAGCTCTTCACCTCCATCACCTATGACGTAATGGCTAAGTCAGAGTGCCAAGGCGCGGCAACGCGCCGCGCTTGGAGCGAAAGTTGCGCCGTTGCGTGTAGCTCAACGATTGGTGCCGGCTTCGTTGCGATACACGCAAGGGGCAAGAAACTGATACTTCAGCGGGGGAGCCCCTGTCGAGCTGCGCTATGAAAACTTGCATCTCATGCAAGTTTTTATAGTGGGGCGATACCCCCAACGGCACTTAATCCCAAAGGCGCTGCAGTATTCCTAGTCTGCTGAATGGTGATGTCGCAGCCAGCCGAAGTGTCCGGACTTGGCCTCCTCGCCTGCTTGCGTACCGGCGGCAACTTCTGCCGGAGGCTGAGTTTGAATAGCCGGTACCGGAGGCAGCATGGGCACCGACCGCTGCACTGACTCAAGCGGTGCCGCGCTGCTCAGCGAGGCAGCCGCAGCCGGCAGTGAATGGCTGTGCTGAGCAACAGGAACATCAATGGAGTACTTGACGGCAGCCGGCTGAGCAGCGGCGTTCGGACTTGTACTTGGGGCACCGACCGGCGCTACCGTGCGACCGACCGCTTGGATGTCGGCGGCCGGCGTCACTTTCTGTGCACCCTGATATTGGACGACTTCGCGCACCGCTGACCTTGGCAGGATGGCCAGAGCGCTGGCTACGCGTCGTTCGAATTTTTGGGTGTTGTGAGTGACGGCGTGATTGCCGATAACCATGGTAGTCGAGCCGCCGCCGTCCAAGTTCATGGCGTCAACGGCGCCCAATTTCCGCAAAAACTTCGCCACATCATAGAGTGTGTGCGGACCTTCAATTGTCGCCAGAAGCAGGTGGCGATTGGCCGTCACTCCCACCGCCGTGCGTGCATGAATCTGGCTGCCTGTCCATGCCTTATTGAACATCTCGTCGTGGCAATCGACAAACAGCTTTCCATCGCGAATCAAGACGGGACCACCGCTGACGGCGTTAACGACATTGGACCATTCGGGAGGGTTGGTTTGCCAGGACAACGAAACGCTGTCACCGACGTTGAGTTTGGCGATTTGACTTTCCTTACTGTCGCTGAGCACATAGCCGCCATAAGGAACAGCGAGTTGCCATCCGTCTTTGGCGCTGACTTTTCCGGTGCTGTCGACGGCAACCAGCGTGCCTTCATACTGCATCTTTACTGATGCTCCCCACCGGCGCGTGTAAGCGATGAGGTGAGCGCCGTGACGCCTTGGGGCGTTGACATTGTTGACCCAAATCGAAGGTGCGTCCGGGTTTGATGTGGTGAGCGTCCCATGCAAACTGACTCGATCGACAAGAACTTGTCCATCGCGAGTGATGCCCATGCACGTGCGATCATAGAGAGGTCCGGAAATCCATTCGCCGTCAATAATCAGTGTACCCAGAGGGGTGCCGTCGCGTTTGAAGTAGTTGCCGTTGACCGCAGCTATGGCATGGACTTTCTGCGCCTGATCTTTTACCTCATCCAAAGTGTTGAACGATTCGCCGGCGAGGATCGGCTTGACGGTGACGTTGGCTTTGCCCAGATCGATGTCCAGCACATTTATGTACATGGCGCCGCGATGAATCTTGTGCACTACGCCGGGCGCCAACGTCTGGACGGAAAGATTGCCGACATACTCTTGCGGCGGCGGCGGCGGTGGACCAGCCTTCTTAGAGCGCCGCTTGCTCTTGCGCGACCCGTGGACTGACTTGAGCTTCACGCTTCCGGGATAGCGGTGAATGACATGCTTGTGAGAGACGCTGATTGCCTTCACTCTTACATGCGGCGCCGGATGCCCTGCATGCATAGGCGGTGGAATCGGCATGGGGCCTTGAGCCCAGGAAGGAAGCGCCAGTGAGATCTGAGCCGTGAAGGCAAGGAGAACAGATGCGATGCGGGTTCGCTGCGAAAACATCATCTGTCGTAGGGTCTCCATTTTGGGTACACTATCCTGCCTGACGGGCTCCTGGAGCAGTTTGTCCCGCTACTAGTAAGAATCGTTTACAAGTTTAACGTTGTCAAATGAAAACTCGAAAGTAGCGCTAGTAGGGTTATTCCACAATTTTGCTCTCGCTAACGCATGAGCGCGCTTTGCAACTACCGCATGTTAAGCCATTGTCCGCGCGCTCGGGAGGCGGTGCTTCCGACGTGAGATAATCCATGATTCGGATTCGCATGGCTCGTCGAGGTGAAGGCTTATGGCACGCGTCGTTCTGGGAATGCTTGGTTTTGGCACTGTCGGCACTGGCGTCGTGCGGCTTTTGGCGCAACAGCATCACCTGGTGCTGAAAAAAATCGCCGTGCAAAACTTAGCCAAACACCGCGATGTCCACCCGCCCTGCACGATGACCACCAATGCCG
>DATNQY010000265.1:0-26321 GCA_036703785.1 Candidatus Obscuribacterales bacterium | reverse complement strand
GGTGGTGGCGGCGCAGCTGGTGCACCGGCCCCCGTACGCGCCGGACACGGCGGCGGTGGTGGCAGTGCCGGCGGCGGCTCACCCGGCTTAGCGGTGGCGCCTGCTGTTCCCCGCTCAGGCGGCGGACAAGGTGGCGGTGGTGGCAGCGGTCAGGAAGGCAATCCTGCGCCCAACCACAATCGGGGCAATTCTACCGGCGCCTCGGCTGATGTAGATTTTGGTCCATACATGGCCGACCTGCAGCGCCGCATCAAAAAACACTGGTTCCCACCCAAAGGTAATGAATCCAAGCGCGTAGTCGTGGTGTTCAAAGTGCATACCGGAGGCGAGCTTTCCGATCTGCGCATAGATCACAGCTCAGGCGTACAGCTTGCTGACAACGCGGCTCTCAAGGCTGTGGAGGATGCCGCTCCTTTCCGTCCATTGCCGACGGGCGCCCCCGATAGCGTGGACATCCAATTTACGTTTGATTACAACGTCTTCAACGGCGGCGGACGCGGCGTCTTCCGGCAATTCTAGGTGGTGGTGGAGGTCTAAGTCATAGCAGTAATCTGCTCAGGAAGTTCACAAGTCGTGCCAGGCTTTGAGTTTTAGGTTATTAATACAGCTTGTGCTGGCAAGCATAAACAGGAGAGACAATGGAGAGTAAATTTTTCACCTTCTTCATGGAGTTCATGATCCGGGACTGGTTCGCCTCGATCCCGATTACGGTCTGCTCCATACTCACCGTCGCAGTGGTGATTGAGAGATATCTGTATTACCAAAAAAATCGCCGCGACGTTTCGGCCTTTATTCACCAATTGCAGCGCGACCTCGAGCGGGGTCAATTGCAATCGGCGCAGGCCAATTGCAGCCGTCTGGGCGGTGTCGTCGGCGAAGTAGCCGAAGAAGGCGTCCGTCTTATGGCTGAGCAAAAGGAAGACTTCTCGAAAGCATTCGACATCACCGTCGGTCTGGTGACCAGAAAGTTGGAAAAGAACCTGGCGATTCTCGGCACCATTGGCGCCACCTGCCCTTTCATCGGCTTGTTCGGTACAGTGGTAGGCGTGGTGTTCACGCTCGATCAATTGGGCGTGGGCGGCGGCGGCACCCCGGTTGTGGTTACCGGTGTGGCGAAAGCGCTGATTGCTACAGGCTACGGTTTGATCGTCGCCATTCTCGCCGTTATCTTCAACAACGTGTACACCAACACGGTGAAGCGGTTCAACGACGACTTCCTGCTGCTGAAGCTTTTGTTCTTGAGCTTCGTCGGTTCGGAAGCGGCCCATACCGGAGCCAACCGCTAAGTGTAAGCACCGCCTGGCACCGTATATGGTGCCAGCCGGCGCGGCATGTTACAGGCTTTGCATAATCGAGGAGAGACAGAAAAATGGCCATCGGCGGTGGATCTGCAGGCCAAACATTCGACGAGATCAACGTCACCCCGCTCACCGACGTGTTTTTGGTGCTGCTGGTGATCATGATTTTGATCGCGCCTATCATCGACAAGTCCGACTTGAAAATCAAGCCGCCTGAAACACGCAACGCCAAAAAGGATGATGCCAGTCGAGGTATATCGATTGATATCGACGACAAAGGTCATATCTCGATCAATTCCAAGCAAATGCCTACGGGAGCCAGCGTCCCGGAGTTGCAGGCCAAAATTGACTCGTTCATCAAGCAAGTGGGCAAATCGGCCGACAGCGTACCTGTGACTGTCAACGCCGACGGCGACGCCAAGCAGAAAGACGTCGTTGAAATCATGAGCGCTGCCGCCGCCTGCGGCATCAAAAAGATGCGTGTCGCCACGTACCAGCGAAATGGCGGCTAGGTCTCAGCTCACGTGAGCTCAGCTGCTGCACCAGCTCTCAAGCTCGGATTGATCGGTCATCCCGTATCACACTCTCTGTCGCCGCCCATGCATCGGGCGGCGCTCTCTTTTTGTCAGCTGTCCGGCGTCTATGATTTGCTCGATGTTCCTCCCGAGCAACTCAGTGCTGTCTTTTCGAAGCTCAAGCAGACCTACCGCGGGCTCAACGTTACCATTCCGCACAAACAAACGATCGTACGCTACCTTGATGAATTGACGCCGGAAGCGCGCATGATTCAGGCCGTGAATACTATTCGTATCGAGCAGTCCGGACGGGCGATCGGACACAATACCGATGCCGGCGGCTTTCTGCGCGCTTTGAAAAAAGCCGGCGGCGATAATTTGAAGTTGCCGTCCGTTTGCTTGATCGGCAGCGGCGGCGCAGCCCGCGCGGCTCTCTGGGCGGTGTCTAAATTAGCCACCACGCAGCAAATAATAATTTACGCACGCACTCAAAGGGAAGCGCGCATGATGCGCGATGATTTCTTCAAGAGCACGGCAGCGCCGGTGCAAGTGCTCTTGCGATCACCGGGCGAGGCGCTAAATACTAATGCTCCGGCGTTGATTATCAACTGCACTCCGATTGGGCTGGGTGGCGAGGCACCACCGGATTGGCTAATCTCAATCATGAACAACAGCCGCCGCGGGCAGCACACGCCGATATTTTTCGACATGGTCTATTCAAGAAGCACCGAGCAAACTCCGTTGGTCAAAACAGCGGCCCAGCTTGGGCTGGTGGCCTGCGACGGACTGCAAATGTTAATCGAACAGGCGGCGTTGGCCTTCGAATTCTGGACAGGCAAAGCAGTGCCCGTCGACGTGATGGCAAGCGGACTGGCGCAGGCAACTACTTCCGGCACTTAGTTTTTTGTCTCAATGTTTCACGGACTGCTCGTTACCGCTACAATAGTGGTAGGTGCTGAGGCGCCAGTGGAGGAAAAATGGTCTGGGACGGCTTGATGGTTTTGCTTGTGATCACGCTCGCCATCGCCGGGTGGAACGTGGGCATCGTCAATTCATGGCGAGGACCTTTCGCCATGGTGGTAGCCACAATCGTCACGCAGAAATTCTATATTGATGTCGCCACCTACATTGTGGGACAGCTGCGCATGTCGCCGGAATACTGCATTGTTCTTGCCTACATGCTTCTGTGGATCGGTGTCGAAGCATTCTGCGAAGTAGTGCTTATGGTGCTCGTTCAGATCAACAAGAAAACCAAGCCGATGTTTTTTGAAAGATTGTTTGGCGCGGGATTCGGACTGGTAAAAGGCGTGATCATTTTGATTTTGCCGGCAATTGCTGTGCATGCACCGTTGAAGGTGCCGACTGCGCCGCCGGACAAATCGGCGCTGATCAATCCGATGGAATCCGGACTCGACGGGTCAAACCTGATTCCCTACCTGAGCGGTTTGGGCAAAGGTTTATATTCCGGCTTTGGCGGATTAATCGCCTCGAGCAAAGAGCCGAGCTTCAAACCCGACTTCAACGGCGACGACAAGCCGTCGTCGCAATAATCGATCATAACCGCGAGCGTCAGCTCTAAAACAGGTTCGGCTGTTGGCCGTCGAAGAAGATAGGCACAAGCTGCATAGCCAGTCCCAGCGATCCATCCACCGAGAGGATACCGGAAAGGGCTGCCGTCATGGCCGACATTTTGCCCGACATAATCATGGAGAGATCTTCGCTGCTCACCGAGATCGAGCAATCGGCAACCTCAGGGTTGCCGCCGTTGAACGGCTCGAGATGAAGATCGCCGGCGTCGATTTTTGCCAACCAGGCGCCGCCACCATTGCCGGTGATTTGCAGCAGATAAGTAGCAGAAAGATTCTTCGCAGCTTCTTTGTTAAAGCGTTTCTTCAGTTCGGCAATCGGATCAGTCACGAGCACTCCAGCTACCTCAAAAGTCGATCATCGGCCACAGACAAGGTCAAGCAGGCGGAAATTCCACCGCGAGGCAGAATTATAACGCAGGCGGGCTCTGGACGCCGATTATGAGGAAATTTTCGCTGTAGCCTGGGGCTTGCCTGGCTTACACTGCCGGAGAAAGCAGCAGACGCCGGTATTTATCTAGTGCAAAAAAAAACGCTCAGCCAGGTAAACACTGTCCTCAACAAAGTCGTCAGCAATCTCGGATTGGACAGACGACTGCGTGAGCATACCTTCATGAGCCTCTGGCCGACATTCGTAAGCTCGGCTGTGGCCGATCGCAGTCGGCCGCTTTTTATCGATTCCGAGCGCAATCTCGTGATTTCAGTAAAAGACGCCGCCGTCGGTCAAGAATTGAGCATGGCGAAGAGTAAATTGCTGCCCAAAGTGGTCAGTACCGCTCGCTCGCTGCACATCGAGCTGCGCGGCTTACGTCTCGATTTAAAGCATTATCATGCAACCAGCACCATGCCGTATATCGAAGAAGAAAAACCGCTGCCCAAGCCATCCGAGGCCGATTTAAAGGCGATCGAACTCAAGCCCCAGGACGTCGCTGCAGTTGATGATCTACGTAGTCAACTCACCTCCGAGGCTGCCGTTCAATTGGAAACCAGCGAAAAGATTGTCGCGCTTTATGAGCGAGAATTGCGAATGCGGCATTGGCGCTTTCTGAGCGGCTTTCCTCTGTGTCCGCAATGCACGAATCCGGTCGAGCGCCTGCATAGCCCGGCTAGTGCTCCCATACCGCGGGACAACCCGAGAGCGGTGTGTATCGCCTGTCTCTATAGAGACGATATTTCTTAGCGCGCTCCAATATTTGAGGTTTTCAAGGTTGGTGTTGAACTGCTGTGTTATGATGCTTACCCGCCAATTCGCGGGAAGCTCAAGGGGTGCCCATTGATCCGACTTCAGAACGTCTGGAAGGAGTATGGAGGGCGACCGGCCTTAGCCAATATCAATCTGCACATCGGATTGGGTGAGTTCGCCTTTCTGGTTGGACCATCAGGGGCCGGCAAATCCACGCTCATGCGACTTTTGTATCGCGAAGAAACCCCCGACCGTGGCTCGGTAATGATAGGCGGGGTCAACTTGACCAAGCTGTCACCACGCCAGGTGCCTTTGCTGCGACGGCGGCTCGGCATCGTTTTCCAGGACTACAAGCTTTTGCCCAAACAAACCGTGCACGACAACGTGGCATATATTTTGCGCGCGCTGGGCGTCGATGAGTCCGATGTAAAACGCCGCGTGCAGAGTGCGCTTTGCATGGTTAATCTCGAACACAAAGCTGACGCTTTTCCAGATGAGCTTTCGGGCGGCGAGCAGCAGCGCGTCGGCATCGCGCGCGCTGTCGTCAACGGACCACCGGTTTTGCTTGCTGATGAGCCCACAGGCAACCTCGACCCGAGCACTTCGCTGGAAATCGTGCAGTTGCTCGAGCGCATCAGTCAGCGCGGCACCACCGTGCTCATCTCAACGCACGATCATTTCATTGTCAACGAGCTGCGCCGGCGCGTGATCAATCTGAAAGACGGACAAATCGTTTCCGACGTTACAAGCGGCCTGTACGAGGTGGAAACCGCATGAGACAACTGCGTATCCTCAAACGTGTGGCTGTGGAAACCGTCATCGGCGTCAAACGCAGCGGCTGGTCCAATTGGCTGGTGATAAGCATTCTCGCCATTGCCCTCACCATATTCGGTGGCGTACTCCAGGTGACGATGGCAATGAAAAACGTCGTCTCTGCTTGGGGGTCGCAACTGGAAATTTCCGCCTATCTCAAAGACGGTGTCAATGCCACCGACATGGCCAGACTCTGCAGTCAAATCCCGGACGTGCAAGTGGTCGAGATTGTCCCCAAAGAAATTGCCTGGGCGGAAATGCAATCCAACTTCAAGGTAGCGGCCATCAACAATCCGTTGCCCAATACGCTGCACGTCAAGCTGTCTACCGTCGATGCCGTGGAGAAAACCGCCGGTCGTTTGAAAGCGCTTGACGGTGTCGAGCATATTCGTTATCCGCTCAAAGTGGCGCGCAACCTGAATCGGTTTCGGCAGTTTCTGGAAATTGGTGGCGCCATTGTCACCGCCGCTTTGACGGCAGCCACGCTGACCGTGATTGGCAACACCGTGCATCTGGTCATTCAGGGGCGCCAGCGTGAAATTGAAATTCTAAGTCTCATGGGCGTCAGCCCCTGGTATATCAAGGGACCCCTCATCCTGCAGGGCGCCGCTTATGGCTGCGCTGCCGCACTGATGGCTTCCGGCTTCCTGCTTGGCTTGCACCTTTACATTGATCCCTACGTCCACGAGCAATTAGTCAGCTTCCTGCCCATCTTGCCGCAAAACATGGACACTGGTGCTGTGCCCACCTTCTTTGTCATACTATTGTTGGGTATGGCAGTGGGGGCAGGCGGGGGCGCTTGGACATCGGGCAGGTACATCAAGATTTAAAGCTCGAAGAGCTGCCATTTTCAGCTGTCTTCGAGCAGGCACCGCTGGCTCTCGGCGTGGCGGCCCCGCAATCAGACGGCGAGCTCGTTTTGCTCACCGCCAATCGCGCCTTGCGTGCGCTGCTGGGCAAAGAGGATCTTGGTGCAGGCAGCCTGCGCCCCTGGTTAAGCGAGTCCGATTACGAGCGATTGCAGTCCTTCTTGCCGGCAGCCACGTTGCCGGCGACTATGGAGGTTACCATCGCCCACGCGGAAGAGCAGATCAATTTTAATTGCCAGATTTCCGCGGCCGCGCTCGATGGCGTGGGGCAATCGGCCTACATTCTCACCTTTGAGGACATCTCTGCGCGCAAGGAATCGGAGCAGCGCATGATCGAAACAGTGGGCATCGAGCAGCGGGAGGATTTCATCGCCACCCTGACGCACGATTTGAAAACGCCGATTGTCGGAGCGAATATGGTGCTTACTGCCTTGCTCGACGGCACATTGGGCGCTCTCAGCTCACAGCAGACGGAAATCATCGGCAAGTTGCGCACCAGTAATCAGGCCTTGCTGAAGATGATTCACAATCTTTTGGAAGTCTACAAATACGAATCGGGGCCGGAATCGTTGGCCCTTGAGGATGTCGATCTCGTCGGTGTGATCAAGTTTTGCGCCGAAGACGTCAAACCGCTCATTGAAAACAAGACTCTATCCTTGCGCTTAAACGTTCCCGCCTGCAAAGTCGAGGCTGTCTGCGATCGCTATGCGATCCAACGCGTGCTCGTAAATTTGCTGGGCAATGCCATCAAATTTACGCCTACCGGCGGCGAAATCATCGTCTCAGTCGATGACGGCGAGGACGAAGTCTGCTTAAAGGTGACTGATACCGGATCTGGTGTCAATCCTCGAGATCAGCATCGCCTCTTCCAGCGTTTCTGGCAAGGCGAACCGGGTCGGCGCTACGCGGCAGGAACCGGGCTGGGACTATATTTCTGCCGGCACGTCGTGCGCGCTCACGGCGGCAGTATCACCTGCGAGAGCATGCCCGGAGCAGGCAGCACGTTTCGCGTGCAATTGCCCAAAGTTCCTCCGGTTGAGGGCTTCGGCGAGTCCGATTTGCTGTAAGCCGCGCAGCGCGCCGCCCTATTGGACGGCGGCCTTGGTAATCTTGTCGCCTTGACGCAATTGCATCACTGCCGGCATGCCGTCAATCACTTTGCCGAAGACGGCATATTTCATATCCAGGAAAGAAGCTGGACCGAGAGTGATGTAGAACTGGCAGCTCGCCGAATCAGGATTATTCGAGCGGGCCATTGCCACCATGCCGGCTGCGTCGTGTTTCAAATTCGGCTTCACTTCGAGCTTGATGCGCCGCTCTTCTCCGGTGGACGGATCGACAAAACCACCGGTGCCGTTGCCTTTGGGATCGCCGCCCTGGATCACGAAGCCGGGCTCATAACGATGAAAAGTCAATCCGTTGTAGAAACCGCGATTGACGAGATCCATGAAGTTGCCTGCGGTAATCGGCGCTTCCTGGTTGAAGACTTGAATCTTGATCGGTCCTTTGCTCGTTTCTAACAAAACAACTGAGTCTGCCATCGTGTCCTTCTTTGTGTTGGGTTTGAACAGTTCTAATTTGCTCCATGACGGTGTTGCCGTGAATGAGGCTGAGCCGATGAGAGCGATAACGAGGATGAGAGCTGATTTTTTCATTTTTCGACTGAGGCGGCAACTATCTTATCGCCGGCGCGCAACTTCATGACGCTATCCATGCCGCTCACCACCTTGCCGAATACCGCATAGCCGGGTGGTTGATCGAGAAACGGCGCCGGCGCAAGCGTGATGTAAAACTGGCTGCTGGCCGAATCAGGGTTATTCGAGCGCGCCATGGCCACAACACCGGCGGCCCCATGATTCAAATTCGGTGACTTCTCCAGAGGAATAGTGCGCTCGCGGTGAGTTTGCGGATCGAGGTACCCGCCTGTGCCGTTGCCGTTTGGATCGCCGCCTTGAATGACGAATCCCGGCTCGTAGCGGTGGAACGTCAAGCCGTCGTAAAAGTGTTTATCTACCAGGTCCAAAAAATTGTTTGAGGTAATTGGCGCGTCGCGCTTATCCACCTGAATCTTGACGTCGCCCTGGGTTGTTTTCATGTCGACTATCGGGCCCGCGCTGGTATCGACCGCCGCCTCCGGTGCGCTCGCCGGCTTCTGTGACTCGCAGGCACCGAGCAGCAAGACCGCCGACAAGGCTATCGTGCAAACGCCAGCCAATGCTCCAACTCTCATCGTGCTTGAAAACCTCCGCCTCTCAAAATGGAGCACAATTTTAGCAGTTAGCCAACGAGCGCACATTCTGTCATCGTCGTGGTGGCAACAGAAGCATCAGTGCTTAGCAGACTTAGAATTGGCTCGGACAGGATTCGAACCTGTAACCTGGCGATTATGAGTCGCTTGCTCCACCATTGAGCTACCGAGCCGTAGAAACGGTATTCTAACTGGCGGCCGCCTTGGACGGCTGGGATGGGGTCATGTATTTCTCGATAAAATCGGTGGTGACGTCACCGCTTTGGAAATGCGGGTTGGACAGCACCTTCTGATGGAAGGGAATGGTTGTGGCGATGCCGGTTATAGCATACTCGTCAAGGGCGCGCTGCATGCGCTGGATTGCTTCCTCGCGGTCGCGGCCCCAGACAATTAGTTTGCCCACCAGCGAATCGTAATACTGCGGAATCGAATATCCCGGGTAGGCATGGCTGTCTACACGGACGCCTGGGCCCCCAGGCGCGATGTAGGCATCGATGCGTCCGGGGCTGGGCAGGAAATTGCGCTCCGAGTCTTCGGCGTTGATTCGGCACTCGATGGCGTGGCCGCTAAACTTGACGTCTTCTTGCTTGACCGACAGCGGATGACCAGCAGCGATGCGAATTTGTTCTTTGACAATATCGATGCCGGTAATCATTTCAGTGACCGGATGCTCCACCTGCACGCGGGTGTTCATTTCCATGAAGTAGAAATGGCCGTCTTTGAAGATGAATTCGACGGTGCCGGCACCTTCATAGCCGATGTTGGTGGCGGCCAGTACGGCTGCAGCGCCCATCTTGGCGCGCATTTCCGGTGTCAGCGCCGGCGACGGCGCTTCTTCAATCAATTTTTGGTGTCGGCGTTGCACCGAGCAATCGCGTTCGCCCAGGTGGATGCAATTGCCGTAGCGGTCGGCGAGAATTTGAATTTCCACGTGACGAATGGGCTTCAGGTATTTCTCGATGTAGACTCCGCCGTCGCCGAAGGCCGCTTGCGCCTCGCTGCGGGCTCCGGAAAGAGAACGCCCGAGCGACTCGGGATCGGCAGCTACGCGCATCCCTTTGCCGCCACCACCTGCGGTGGCTTTAATCAATACCGGATAACCGATCTTCTTGGCGATGGCCATAGCTTCGCGCTCGTCTTCGATCAAGCCGTCGGTACCGGGCACGCAAGGCACTCCAGCCTTTTTCATCGTCTCGCGGGCCGATGCTTTGTCGCCCATGGAGTTGATGGCGTAAACGCTTGGTCCGATGAACTTGATGCGGTGATCCTGGCAAATCTCGGCGAAGTTGGCGTTTTCCGCAAGAAAGCCGTAACCGGGGTGAATTGCTTGCGCGCCTGTGACCACCGCCGTGCTGATGATGGCCGGAATGTGCAGATAACTGCGCGATCCAGGCGGCGGTCCGATGCAATAGGCTTCATCGGCCAGCTTCACGTGCAACGACTCCGAATCCGCTTGCGAATATACGGCCACCGTCCGGATGCCCATTTCGCGACAGGCGCGAATGATTCGCAGAGCGATTTCACCACGGTTTGCGATCAGAACTTTGTTGAACATGGCTTACGATTGAATTTAGCCTTTGGGATCGACCAGAAATAGCGGCTGTCCGAATTCCACCGTGGTGCCGTTTTCAACCAGAATCTTGACGATCTTGCCTGCCACTTCCGACGGCAGATCGTTCATCAGTTTCATCGCTTCAATAATGCAAACCGTCTGCCCGACGTTGACGTGATCGCCTAGATCGACGAATGAGGGTGAAGTCGGTGCGGGCGCACGATAGAACGTGCCGACCATGGGCGAGGTAATGGAAAGCAATCCGTTTTTTTCCGGCTCTTCCACCGCGCCATTATTGGCTGACTTGGGCGCCTCAGGCAAAGCGGCTGCCGTCCGTGTCGCCACCGGCACCGCGGCGGCTGTCGCCACTTCCAGTTGCGCCGGCAACACATGTCCTGCTACCGTCACCGAATTAGCTTTCTTGACGGTGATCTTCTCGTCGCCCGATTCGATGGTTAGCTCGGTTATGTCCGTCTGGCTAACGACGGAAAGCAAGCTGCGAATTTGCTCGAGATCAATTTTCACGCCCTGTCCTCACCTTAGCTTGAATAGGATTAAAAAACGAATTACACGCGGGTGATGTACTTGCGGGTGCGAGTGTCGACGCGTATCTTGTCGCCCTGCTTGAGGTGGAAAGGGACGGTGATTACGGCACCAGTCTCCAGCGTCGCCGGCTTGCCGCCGCCTGAGCTCGTGTCGCCGCGCTCATCAGGGGCGCATTCGGTTACGACGAGCTCCACCGTGTTGGGAAGTTCAACGCCGATGACCCGGCCGTCGAAGCGCAATACCTGAATGCCTTCCAGCCCTTCTTTGAGAAACTCGACCGCGTTGCCAATTTGGTGGGCGGTGAGCTCGATTTGGTCAAAGGTGGCTGAATCCATGAGAACGTAGTCGTCGCCTTGTTTGAACGAAAAGGAAAATTCCGCCTTTTCGATGATGGCGGTAGGAAGCTTCTCCCCGGCCCGGAAGGTGTTTTCGAGCACGTTGCCGTTCTCTACATTCTTGAGCTTTGTGCGCACAAAGGCAGAGCCTTTGCCCGGCTTGACGTGCAGCGCCTCAACCACTTGCCAGATACCGTTGTTGTACTGAATGGTCACGCCGGGGCGGAAATCGTTGGAAGAAATCATTGAATTAAAGATCCTGCGAACTTGGTTAGATATTGAAGTGAACAAACAATCGCCGGACGTCAAGAACTGGCTGTCCAGCCATCGCAGATTCTACAACAGAGGCAGCCTTCAGGTTTTGCCAGTCCGGCGTTTATTACGAAGTGCCCGGGCTGCCGTTTTCGTTTCGCAACGGCAGAGATGACAGCCGTAAGCGGGCGCTATAATCATTGATCCGCCTGCCTGCAGGGCAGCAGAGCTAAGAGGCGGCCGATCATTATCTTTTTTTCTGCTTAGAAGAGGAGCAGGTGAGCAGATGTCTCAGGTGAAAGCAACGATGACAGAACAACCAGCCACAGGCGCCTACAGCCCCAAGGACGTGGAGGCGAAGTGGACGGGTTATTGGTTCGAAAACGACATGTTCGCCACCCGGGTCGACCCCGATCGGCCCAATTTCTCTTGCGCGCTGCCGCCTCCGAACATCACGGGCAACCTGCACATGGGGCATGCTCTCAACGGCACGATTCAGGACATGCTGACGCGCTGGAAGCGCATGCAAGGCTACAACGTGCTCTGGCAGCCGGGAACCGACCATGCCGGCATCGCCACCCAGATGGTTGTCGAGCGTGAGCTGAAGAAACAGGTGCCGCCGATTAGTCGCCACCAGCTCGGGCGTGAAGAGTTTATCAAGCGTTGCTGGGTCTGGCGCGAAGAGTACGGCAATAACATTCTCAACCAATATAAGCGGCTCGGTGTCAGTTTTGCCTGGGATCGCCTCCAGTTCACGATGGATCCTGATTATGTGAAAGCGATTTATCGTGCGTTTGTGATCCTTTTTGATGAAGGCAAAATTTATCGCGGCAATCGTGTCACCAACTGGTGCCCGCGCTGCCTGACCAGTGTCTCCGACCTGGAAGTCGAGCACGAGGAAACCAAGGGTTCGCTTTACGAAATCAAATATCCGTTTTCTAAGGAAGACGGTGGTACAGGCGATGCCGGCGGGCCTGGAGTGGTGGTTGCTACTACTCGACCGGAGTCCATGTTCGGTGATGTGGCGGTGGCTGTGAATCCCAAAGACGATCGCCACAAAAACATTGTCGGTAAAAAGGTTGTTCTGCCGTTGACCGACCGCGTGTTGCCGGTGATCGGTGATCAGTATGTGGAAACGGAGTTCGGCACAGGCGCGCTGAAAGTGACGCCGGCGCACGATGCCAACGACTGGGAAATAGGGCAACGTCATAAACTGCCATCACCTGTGGTGATAGACAAGCACGGCAAGATGTTCGCCAATGAGTTTGTGCCGACGCAATTCCAGGGACAAGAACGTTTTGCCGCACGCAAGCTCGTGGTGGAAGAGCTCAAAGAAAAAGGATTCCTGGTCGAGGTCAAAGATTACACGCACGGGGTGGCCTATTGCGAACGCTGCCACACGGTGATCGAACCATATCTGTCCGAGCAGTGGTACCTGCAAATGAGCGAACTGGCCCAACCGGCAATTGAGGTGGTCGAGAAGAATCAAGTTCAGTTCATTCCTGAGCGTTATGCCAGCACCTATCTCGATTGGATGCGTAATGTTCGCGATTGGAACATCAGCCGGCAATTGTGGTGGGGACATCGCATTCCGATTTGGACCTGCGAAAACGGACACGTCAAGGCTTACGAGCAAACGCCTTCGCAGTGCAGGCAGTGTTCTTCGACCAAGCTCGAGCAAGATCCCGATGTGCTCGACACCTGGTTCAGCTCTGCTTTGTGGCCTTTTGCCACGCTCGGTTGGCCGGAGAAAACGCCGCTTTTGAAAACCTTCTATCCGACTACCATCTTGTCGACGGCACGCGAGATCATCAACTTGTGGGTATCGCGCATGATCTTCACCGGCGTCAAGTTCGTCGGCACCATTCCGTTCAAGCACGTTCTCATCCACCCGGTTATCCAAACCAAAGACGGAAAACGAATGTCGAAGTCGAAAGGCAATGCCGTCGATCCGCTCGACATGATCGAGAAGTACGGGGCTGATGCCAACCGTTTCTGGTTTGCCACCGTCGGAGTCAAAGGCGATCAAGACGTCCGTTTCCATGAAGACAAGCTGGACGAGTACAAGAAGTTCGCCAACAAGCTCTGGAACGCTGGAAAGTTGGTGCTCGACAAACTCAAAGACTACGAAGTCCAGTCCATCGATCTAAGCAAATGCACCCTGCCGGATCGTTGGATATTGCATCGTTACACAAGATTGCTGGAAAGTTTGCAGGACCAGTTGCAGAACTACGATTTCACCGAGGCCGCCCAGGGCCTTTACGAATTCGCCTGGGATTATTTCTGCGATTGGTATTTGGAGATAGCCAAGCAAGAGTTAGCGAATTCTGATGGTAAGTCCGGACAGCAAACCCAAAACGTTCTCTACTACGTTTTCGAGGGCTTGCTGCGCGCTCTGCATCCAATCATGCCCTTCATCACCGAAGAGATGTGGGAGAAACTGCCGCATGCCGAATTCATGGTCGATCTCGAATCGATCATGTTTGCGCCATATCCGCGTGCTCATGCCGGCTACCTCGATGAGCAAGCCGAGCAGAAGATGGAGTTGATCATCAAAACGATCAGAGCGATCCGCAACATTCGTCAAACGTTCAATGTCGATCGCAAAGCCGAGGCGGAAGTGCTGATTGAAGTCTCCGACAAGTCGGAGTTGGAAACGTTATCAAAGGCGCGCTCGTACATCGCCTCCGACAACAATGCTCGCGTGAATCCGCTCACCATCGAAGCCAAGGTTACGGCACCGAAAATGGCGGCCACAGCCGTCGTTTCCAGTGCCACCATCTTCGTGCCCTTGGGCAAGCTCATCGACGTCGAGAAAACGGGCGGCAAGCTGAACGAGCAGCGCGAAGCGGTTCTCAAAGAAGTAAACAAGCTCGCCCAGATGCTCGACAATCCCGATTTCCGCAAACGCGCGCCTGCTGATAAGGTTGCCGCTCAGCAAGAAGCGCTGCGCGAGGTAAAGTCGCGGCTGGAAACCATAGACGCCCAGCTCAAGCTCCTGCAAGGCTAGGCCGCCGCGAGGCGCCGCTGCGGACCGCAACATTGGGGTTAACCTTTCAATTTTGGTGGCATAGTTATCTAGATCATTAGTCGGTAAGCAGGGAGAACTTGTGATCGACCCCAATTCGCTTATGGAAGATCGCAATGAGCGCACTGTGCGGCTGTCAGAACAGCTCGTGCAGGAAAACGTCATCGCCCTTTCGTATAGTGAGAATTTGCTCGATGAGCTGGGCGGTCTTTCGCAGTCCAAACGTCTCTTCGACGTGGCGATTATCGACTGCACCCACGTCGGTTACTTTTTCACCGCCGACACCTTTGTGGAAGCGGCGGAGCTGGCCAAAACTCTGCTTGAAGTGCAGGGCGCGATGGTGTTCGTCAAGTCCGATAAGGCAGTGGCAGTGATCAAAGAATCCGCGGTCGGACTTTTGACCTTGCATGCTTTTGGCACCCTGGCTCAGGTCTACGATTATTCGCCGTCACTGGCCAGACAGATTCAGCAGGCTCTGGGACAGAAAACCGAAATCGCCGATGAAACCTCCGACATTTCCGAGCAGGTATTGCTCTCTTCGGTGCCGGTTCTCACCCAATTCGGCATTAAGCTTAAAGCCGGCATGGAGTCGAACAAACGGCGCAACTTGGCGCTGTGCGCCATCGACAATTACACGCCGTTGAATTCGATTATGCAGAAGCTTTCGAGCAGAATCAGCTTCGACGAGCTTCTCGACGAGCTGCGTTCTTGCGAAGAAACCGGAGCGATATTCCCGCTCTTTGCCAAGATTCCGTTTTTGGTGCATTGCTTCCGCAACAAGATTCCGTTCAAACTCAAAGATTATCTGGTCGAATCGAAGATGGTGACGCCGGATCAACTCGATACGATCATCATTTCGATGCAGAGCAACCAGGACAGATTGAGTCTGGGTGCGCATTGCGTTCAGAAGGGACACATTACCGCTCGCCAGCTCGAAGTAGCGCTGCAAGACCAGGCATTCTACGGACAGGGCGGTAGCGACAATCAGAAAGTAAAAATTCTGGTCGACCAGGATCAGGATTCCAAAGTGCATTCACTGGTGGGACACCTGGGCAACACCGACCCTGCCGGCTTGCTGCAGAGTCTGCAGAACAATCGGGAAAACGGCGTCCTTTCAGTCGAGTTCAAAGATCTCGCCTTTCGGGCAATCTTCGACTCGGGCAAACTGGTGAAGGCAAAGCTGGGCAAGCTTAAGGGCAATCCGGCGGTCACCGAGTTTGTCTCGGTATGGAAAGAAGGCGTGTTCGTCTTCCTGGAGCGCCAGCCGCCATCGGATCTAGCTGACGAATCTTGCGCCGTATCCAAAGTGTTGGACAAGTTGCTGATGAACTCGGCGCTCGACAGTGACAACATTCAGACGCTGTTCAGGAAGCTGCCCAAAGGAATTGATACGCAGCTCGAGAAGGTTGACGACGTACGAAACCTTTTTGGCAGCGGGCAGCTTGTCGACCCCCAGGAAAATACGCCTTTGACTGCTGATGATGTGCAGATGATGATTCGGCTCTGGCGCGAATTCGACGGCTTGTTGTCGGTGGGATCAACCATCAAGAAGCTGGGCAACGTGACGACCAGCCAGGCGAGCGCCGCCATCACTCGGCTATTTCATTATGCATTGGTTCGCGTTCCCGGGGTCGATCTGGAAGCGCCGTTGTCCAGGTTTCAAACAATTGTTATGAACGTCGCCAACCGCATCGGCGTCGATCGCAGCAATGCCCTACTGCGTCTGAGTCTGCAAGCGACTCAAGGATATTCAGCCAAGGCTCGCATGTTCCAAATCGGATCGGCAGGCGAAGTGGGCGTCGACCTCACTCTCGCCCGCGCTGCCGGCGTTTCGTTGAGCGAAGCGGTGAAACAACTCGAGGACTGGCAGGTCGGATACATCGAATACGTGAGCCAGGAAATCGACAAGAATTTGCTGCGTGACATTGTCAGTTCTGTCTACCGCGAATCGCAAGATGGACAAACGTAAGTACGCAAAGCGCAGGGGCGGGCCAACGCCCCGTTCCTACCGGTTCCTGTCAAGCTGTTAGAATGCTGCATCATGAATGAAGCAGTTATTGTCGATGCAATTCGCACACCGATTGGACGATACGGCGGTGCCCTCAAGGATGTGCGCCCTGATGATCTGGCGGCGCTGGTGTTGAAAGCGCTGGTCGAGCGCAACAAGATCGATGCCGGCATCATCGAGGATGTGATCTTAGGCTGCGCCAATCAGGCAGGCGAGGACAACCGCAACGTGGCGCGAATGGCCGTTCTGCTCGCCGGTTATCCTGATACCGTGGGCGGTGTCACGGTCAACCGCCTTTGCGCTTCCAGCATGGAGGCATTTTGCCAGGCGGCCCGGGCGATTATTGCCGGCGAAGGTGACGTGTTTGTCGCCGGCGGTGTGGAGTCGATGACTCGCGCGCCGTTTGTCATGGGCAAGCCGGAGTCCGCATATCCGCGCGGCGATATGAAGATGTTCGATACTACTTTGGGCTGGCGTTTTACCAATCCGAAATTGGCCAAAATGTATCACCCGTTTTCCATGGGCGAAACAGCCGAGAACGTCGCTGAAAAATATAAAGTCGAGCGCGCCGATCAAGATCAGTTTGCGCTGGACAGCCAGCGCAAATATGCCAAAGCGCAGTCGGCCGGACTTTTCAAAGATGAGATCGTGCCTGTGGCAGTGCCGCAAAAAAAAGGGGATGCCATTCTCATAGAGAAGGACGAGCATCCGCGACCGGAGACGAAAGCGGCCGATCTCGAAAGGCTAAAGCCGGCATTTCGCGAAGGCGGCTCGGTAACCGCGGGCAATTCCTCAGGTATTAATGATGGCGCTTCGGCTCTTCTGGTCATGTCCAAGGCGAAAGCCGAAAGTCTCGGCTTGCAACCGCTGGCGCGCTTCGTTGCCTCAGGCGTTGCCGGGGTAGACCCGGCATGCATGGGCGTGGGACCAGTTCCCGCCACCTGCAAGGCACTTTCGCGCGCCGGACTAAAAGTCGAAGATTTAGGTTTAATCGAGCTAAACGAAGCCTTTGCCGCTCAGGTGCTCGCTTGTGCCCGGGAGCTTGGTCTGGATTTATCGAAGATCAACGTCAATGGCGGCTCTATCGCGCTCGGGCATCCGCTCGGAGCCAGCGGCGCCCGCATCATCACCACTTTGGTGCATGAAATGCGACGCCGCAAGGTCAGATACGGACTGGCCACGATGTGCATCGGCGTCGGACAGGGATTGGCGACCATTTTGGAGCTTGTTTGACCATAGTTGCGGCGGGCGCAGCCGCTTAACTTGACGATTCAAGCCCATCTATTAAGGGCAGATTGCCATAGGGTCTGTCCTTAGAGCTTGTCATGGCCGACGACAATCGCCCATTCCGTTTTTTGCAACTGTCGGATGTCCTTCTGGACGCCCGCTCGTCTTTTCATGAGCTGGGCATGATTCCGTCCAAGCGTTTCGAGCGCAATCACGAAGCTCTCCAGTCGCTGCTTGCTATTTGCGAAAACGCGCGAGACAAACAGGTGGACGCCATTGTTATTAACGGCAACCTCTGGGATGCCGAAGGTGTGACGGCCGCCACCGCCGGCACTATGGTCGAGTGCTTTGCCTCTCTGGGCGATTTGCCGGTCTTGATTTTGCCGGGACTTGCCGACCCGCTTTCGCCGCAGTCGTTGTTTCATCCGAAAGTCTTAGCGGTGCATGGGATTCGCCCATGGTCGAGAAACGTGCACATCTTTTCTCAGTCAGGCTACAGCGAGTTCATCCATCCGTTTTACCCGCAGGTGCGATTCTACGGAAGGGCCAATCTAGGCTTCGGTGCAGAAGCGCCCTTATGCCAGCCTGGAGATGCGGGGCCAAGTGTACTCAATGTTTTGCTTGATTATCAGCCGTTGGCGGTGCCGGCAGATGACCGCCGATTGCAACCCTTCAGTTTTGTCGCTTACGGAGGCTGCCGGAATTTTTCGGCGCTGATGGCCGCCGACGGCCGAGCCAGGGGCATTGCTGCCGGTTCGTTCATCGGGCGCAGCGTCGGCGAGCGCGGCGCGCGCAGCGCCAACCTGGTGGCATTCGATTTCAGCACGGCGCCCCCGCAGGGACGCATTGAACGCGTTCTCACAGACAAACGTCAGATCGTTTGCGTTTCCGTCAGTATCAACGGCGTCAAGGACATCGCCGATCTGGTGCGCGCAGCGATTCAAGCCGAAGGCGGCCGTCCGGGCCTCGACATCGTGCACGTAACTTTGACCGGCATCCACCCGGCAGGCTCGATGCCGGATTTGAAAGAGCAGGAGTTGTCTTCCTCGTTCTTCCATGTGCGCATCAATAATCGCATCAGACCGGACTACTTTCTCGACAAGCTGGATCGAGGCACCGTCGCCGGCAAGTTCATTCAGATACTGCAGGAATTGAAAAATCAGGCGGAAGCGCGCGGCGGCTCGATTGCCGCTTCCAGCGTCGTTCAGCTTGCGCCCGGGCTCCATCAAGACGCGCTCAGCTCGCGCCAAATCGAGGATGCACTTTATTACGGTCTGGAAGCGCTCAATCAGAAGAAGGTAACTTTTACCGATGCAGATTGAGCGCTTGGAATTTATCGGCTTCGGCAAATTGACCGGCCAGCGCATCGAGCTTGGTACCGGCAAGCTGAACATCATTGTGCAGCCCAATGAATACGGGAAGAGCACCATGTGTGATGCCATCTGGGCCGTCCTCTACGACTTTGCGCAATGGCATCCGGAAATGGGCGAGGTTAAGCCAGGTACCGCTCAAAAACCGCTGTCGGGCGCCGCTTTTAAAGCTTGTCTCGATATTACCTGGCAGGGGCGGCCGATGCGCATCATGCGCAATTTCGCCGATCGCAGCGTGCAAGTTCTCGACCTTAGTAAAGACCCCTCGCGTGCCGAAGCGGACATCACGAGCGAATTCGCCAACGCGATCAAAAACGATTCATTCGGTGACAGCATCACCGGATTGACTCGCGATCTGTTTTGCACTGCTTGCTTTGTCAGCCAAAGGCAGCTGCACCGACAACCCTTTGCCAATGACCGTGCTCTGGCCGGGTTCCTCGCCAATGAGACTGACGCGGCCGGATCGACGGCGGGCGTTATCGTTGCTATCGGCGCTCTCGAGGAGAAGCTTGCTGCCTTTCCTTACAATGGCAAGACGTATGAAATAGCCCAGGTCCTGAACACTCTAGAAGAGCGGCAGCAACAGCTTGCCGCCGAACTGGCGCGTCTGGCTGCCGAGCGGCAGAGCTGCGACCGCGATGTCGATCGCCTGGCGGAAGTCGAAGCGCGGTTGTCTGCGCGCACCAGGGAAATCCAGTTTGAGGAATACCGGCATCTATGCCTGGAAGCGTCGGATATCGACACGCGGCTGGCTAAGGCGCAAGAACGTCATGCGCGCATTGTGCACCTTGCCGAGCAAAGAACCGCGTTGGCCGCGTATGAAACGTTCTCCACCGAAAAGGCCAAGACGATCGACGAAATGTGGTTGAGGCGTCAGTCCAGGTTGAGCGATTTGAATCGCTTGCGTAATGAAGTCAATCAGGTTGAGACTGCTGCGCAAAGCAGTGGCGGAGTGCAGACTCAGCGCAATGAAGGACTGGAAAGTTTCACCATTGATGATGCGCAAATGATCTCATCGCTTTCTCTGTCACTACGACAGGCGGAGGCGGAGCTCAAGGACACCAAGCAGCGTTATACCGCCGAATACGGACGGTTGGCGGCCGCCGGCGTCAATGTCGAGATCGTGAAAGGCAGTCGTAGCTGTTTGCTCAAGCTCGAACCGCGCGAGATGGACGAGCTTCATTCAATGCACGCTATGGTGGTTGCAGCGCGCGAGCGTGCCTCCGATTGCATTCTGTCTGCCGACCGCGCGCAAAATGCGGCGGTGGAAATCAGCGAAGGCCGCCGCGTGCTCTACAGCATGCTGACGAGAGTCTTTTGGCCCTGCTTGATCATGGCTGTCATTTGTCTTTTGCCGATGCTCTTGCTGCTGGTGGGGCAGCATCGGCCGCTTTCCGACGATCTGGTGGCAGTTGTCATCCTCGTTTATCTTTTATTCTGCAGCGGAGCCGCAGCTTCCTGGTACGCAGCAGATCGGATCAAGCGGTTGTACCGTACAAAGGAAGAGGAGAAAGCGCGCCAGGAAGAGCATAAATACCGGCTGGCGGCCAATGATCTGCTGGCGAAAATCGAAGGCTACGAGGGACGCATCGGGCTGCTTGCCCAAAAAGCCGGACTGAGCTCGGCGCAACAGTTGTTGGACCACCTGCAGGAATATGCGATGTCGGCCACTCAGTTCAAGCAGCTTGATGTTCTCGAATTGCTGCTCAAAAACGGCGAAGCGCAGGTAAACAAACTGGTCCTGCAGATCAAGCCCTACCTAACTGATGCCCAGCGCACGACGCAGGCTGTCACCTCCGCCCTTGGGCTTGCGCTTGCCGAAGACATCAATCGCTATTTGCGGTTCAACCGCCCGAAATCATCGCCGGAAGCACCAATCCATCCCCGTTTGCCGGAGCTCGCCTTCCTGCAGGACGAACTGAAAGATGCTGACGGCGCGCTTAAAGATGAATTGCGCAAACTGAATTTGACTTTCACCAAGCTCGAGGACGGGTACGAGCAATTCTGCCAGGCTGTAGATGGTCATCGCCGGTTCGGGGCTGTGGTCAGCGAGCTTGAAATGCTCGGCTCCGATTCAACATCAGACCTGAAGCCCGGCGAGCTGCCGAAGCTGGTCGAACGCCTCGGTAGCAAACGCCATGGAATATGGGCGAGGATGCAAGAGCTTGCCGCCAGCAATCCCGATTTTGTGCGCATGCCGGCGCCCACTGAGGATTCGGTGCTGAGCGGTAAGCAGATGTCCGACTTGCGCACGGCTGTCGATCAGGCGCGAGCCGAACGTGCCGATCTTATTATTCAGATTAGGGCGGCCATGAAGAACTATCAGGACAACTATTTGAAAACGCTAGCTGAGTTGGAGACGGCGCAGCGCGATCTCGAACGAGTGCGCAACACTGCCGTGTCTTTGACGCTGGCCCGCAATATGCTGCGCCGCCTCTCGGAGGAAACTGACGCCGTCTGGGCCGACAAGCTGACGGAAGCAGCCCGAGAGCTGGTTAGGCAGGTTGAAGGTGAATACGAGGGGCTCGAGTTCGATGCCGACATGAGCATTGCCGTGCGCCGAAAAGGGCAGAAAGAGCGGCTGGACGAGTGGCAAATCAGCAACCAGTTGTCCGCCGGCACTCGCGAGCAAATCCACTGGCTGACCAGGCTTACGGTGATGCAGGTTATTTGCAAAAGCCGACGACTGCCGCTGGTTTTGGACGAGCCCTTCAGTGAATTTGACGACGAACGTTTTCTCAAAGCCATGCGTTATCTGATCGCTTGTGCAGCCCAGGGGCAGCAGATCATAGTGTTCAGTTGCCACCAGCAGCGTCATCACTGGCTTCTCGAGCAGCTTGATGCCGCCGAGTTGCAGTCGGTAGAAGTTTGCCAGTTAACCGGCCTGCAGGCCAACGCTTTTGTGCGCCGCTAGATTGCCCGCTATGCCGATAAATGGGCATTTGTAGCACTTTACCTGATTTTTACATCAGCCTAACAGCAGTAGATAGATGGGTTGTGACAACGCCGCCTATGCTGAGACTGTGAGCACAGGCGGTGCGCGGTTTCTAACTGGACTTGGAAGGACACGAGTATGCAGACAATCAAATCAGACGACATTGTCACACGAAGCGAAAGCACCGCAGATCAACAGCCTTTCCACGCCGTTTACACGAAGGGCTATCACGTCGTAGGCGGCTATCAACGCGTTCAGGCATGCGGTTCGGCGAAAGTGGTGGCAATGGAGCACGCTCGTGTCCAGGCTTCCGGCAATGCCACCGTGCAAGCGGACGGCAATGCTTTTGTCGACGCCACAGGCAATGTGACAGTGGTCGCATCGGGCAAAGCTGCGGTGTTCGCCGCAGGCAGGGTCAAGGTGGAAGCTTCAGGCGATGTCACGGTTCTTGCTACCGGCAAAGCCAGAGTGATGGCCTGCGAGCGTGCCGTCGTCCGCGTCAGCGATCATGCCAAAGTCCATGCTCGCGATAGCGTGCGTATAAGTTGTGCCGACAAGTCCACCGCAGTTGCTTCCGGTCGCTGCAATGTCACCGCGCGCGGTGAGTGCCGCATTGAGGTTTGCGAAAGAGCAGCCGTCGACGCCACCGGATGCTGCGAAGTGGTCGGCTCAGACAATGCCACCATATCCGCCACCGGTCGTTGCGTCATCGAAGCTCGCGATGGCGTCCATGTCAGCGCCCGCGGCAACACGGAGATTGTGGTGCGCGACTCGGCGCTCGTCAAGGCCGGCGGTAAGTCGAAGGTTTACGCGGAAGCCAATGCCTGCGTGCTTGCAGGCGACGAAGCGACGATCATGGCGCACGGCGATTCGGTGGTCGAGGCCAATGGCGAGGCGCAAGTAAGCGCCTACGACAACGCGGTCGTGAAGGCGCTGGAAGGTGTAATCATCCGCTTGCACGGCAACGCCCAGCGCATCGAGCGCCTCTGCGACATCGTCGTTTAGAAGACAGCTTTTCAGTAACGCGCACAGGCAACCGGTGCGGTCCTCTCGACCTCACTATGGGCGATCAACTCCTGAGTTGATGATATCCAATGACGCATAAAACAGTCAAAATGCTCGCATCCCTTATGGGCAGAGTGATTCGAGCCTCGCCGGCATTTTCTCTCAACCACCTGAAATCATCATTTTTGTTTAGTTCTGACAGTGAGAACAGGGCTATGGCAATTCTGGTCCCAGGTGATATGTCTACGTGACGATCGTCTTTGAGGTGTGCACCGTTCGCGGTGGCAGCGCATAGCCCGTGAGTTCGCTCAGCGATTCCATAATTCGCCAAGTCGTATCTTCGAGATCGTGCGCAGGCTGCAGCGGCTTGCCGATGCGTACATAGCCTTGACCCCACTTTTGGTTGGTGCCAATAATCCCCATGGGCACGATCGGCGCTTTCAATATCCGGGCAAAGTAAGCGGGGCCCTCGTGCGGTTGTCCGAGGACGCCCGGCGTCTTGTTGCGTGTGCCCTCGATAAACATGCCCAGCGACCAACCATTCTTGAAGACCTCTTTCACCGCTTTGAAGGTGGAAACTTCCGGCTTATCGCGGTCGATAGAAATCGCCCCGTAAGTGAGGATGAGGCTACGTAGAAAGGCGCCGCCGGCGCCGGGAACATGATACAGCTCTTCCTTGGCTATGAATGAAACCGGTTTTTTGCTCGCCACCGCCAGCAGTGGCGGGTCTGCATTAGACAGATGATTGCCGACAATTACGCATGGACCTTCCGGCAGATTTTCCCTGCCTGTAACCTGCATGCGGTGCTTCATGAAATAGAGGGGGGCGAAAAAATAATCCGCGGTGGCACGATAAAGGAGACGCCGACCAGGCGTGATCATTTTCGGATCGTACTGCGCCGGCATACGGCGGTTATGGAGCCTTCGACGCAGTAGTGGTCTTGAGCACAATCCGCACCACTGAGTTGTCTTCTTGCTGGCTCACATAAAGATTGCCGTCTCTGTCCAGCGTCAAGTAATACGGCTTTTTGAAGCCCTGAGCGATGATCGTCGACACACCGGCTGGATTGACGCGAGCCACGGTGCCACCATTGTAGTTGGCGACGTAGATGTTGCCGCTGTCGTCGGCGACCAGTCCGATCGGTCCACGCAAGTTATTGCCGCTCGTGAATTGAGTGCGCGTGCCATCAGGAGCGATGCGCTCAATTGTGTTGGTGTTGTAGTTGGCTACGTAGAGATTGCCGGATTTGTCGACGGTTAGCCCCGATGGCGCATTGAAGCCGGTGGCAATTACACGTAACGATGTGTTGGCGAGAACCGGAACCGGCACCGTTGCCGGTGCTGTCGCCAAGTCTGCCGGCGGCATTTGAGCGGCCGGCGTACCGGCTCCAGGCAACTGCTGTTGAGTTTCCGGCAGCGGCTGCGCAAGCGGCTGTTGGGCTAGCGGCTGCTGAATCGGCGGCTGGTACGCGGGCGGCGCCTGCTGCTGATAGGGCTGCTGTATGGCCGTCTGCGGCTGCTGGTAGGGCTGAGCGGCAGGAGGCTGATAGGCTGGCGGCTGCTGCGGCGGGTATTCGCCGGCGGGCGGCTGCACAGCGGTATTAGGTGCTGCTCCGGCAGCTGCATAGCTTGGCGCCTGATAGCCGCCGGGCTGGTTAAGGGCTGCCATCCGCTTCTGCGCGTCCGCGAAATGCGGATTGGCAGGCGGAATGGCGGCCAAATGCTGTCTGGCATCGTCAGAGCGACCGCTCTCTTGCAAAACGACGCCCAGCTGGTAGTGGGCATCAGGGTCGTTGGGCTTGATTCTCAGCACTTCCTCGAAGCGCGGAATCGCCTCTTTGTAGCGATGTTGCGCCTGGTAAATGACGGCCAGGTTGTACTGCGCATCAGCGAGATTCGAATCGATGTCGCAGGCGCGTTTGAAGAATATGACAGCGGCGTCCGTGCTTCCCTGGCGATAAGCCGTGATCCCGAGGTTGTACATCATCACCGCTTTGGGATCGGGCGTCGGCGCAGCGGCTCCCTGGGCGGAACAAATAGAGGTTGAGGACAGCCAGCCGGTCAATAACAGGCTTGCCGAAATGTATGCAAGTTTGCGCGACAGTCGGTTCATAATCTGCGACTCCTGACAAGCCTCGAGCAAGGACCGCTCTCAGCATAACGTGATTTTCCGCTTGCGGACAGGCTTGCCGCCAGGTTAAACGCCAAAGCTCCGTTTATAAGCAGCGAAGCACGGCAACCTGAGGGTATAACAGTAATAGTAAAAGATTTTTTCGGCTTGCAGCTACAGTCAAAGGAATCACAGGAGACAGTTACAGGATGCGCACACTTGGCCACATAATCACATCCGCCGGGGTTGGTCTTGCTACTTACCATCGCTACAAGAGTCCCGGGGCAGCGGTGGCCAGCTTTCTTGCCGGTTGGCTGATCGATATCGATCACGTAGTCGATTACGTCAAGGCTCACGGCTGGAAGCTGAGCTGGTTCCATTTCAACGAAGCGCGTCATGAGCATTACAGCGGCAAGCTCTATCTGCCATTGCATTCTTACGAGCTGATCGCCTTATTCTTCCTGCTGTTCAGACATCCGGACAAACATCCTTACCGGGTTGGCATCACCCTGTCGTTGCTCACGCACTTACTGCTCGATCAAAAGTGCAATCCGTCAAGGAGAGCGACGACATATTTTCTGGCGCATCGCATCCGCAAGCGGTTTGAGGCACGACATCTGCTCAAGTGCGAAGTGGAAAACGGACAACTGCGCGTGCATTCGCATTAAACAAAAATGCCGTGCCGCTGGTTAGAAGCGGGATGGCAGCAATTTGCACGCCATCCTGTTGAGAATGGCCATTAAAACACTGAGTAAGTCGACGTTACTTGCTGATACCAGGGGGTGACATTTGGGAATATCCGTCTTGGGTACCCAAAGGCTGTCTAGGACCGCATATGGCCGACATCGTGTGCCATAATCGCGGGCCGCAAAAACGTTAGCCGCCTCCTCTGGGATGAACGTTATGGCTGGAAAAGGCAAAATTATTGGTATTGACCTCGGCACGACCAACTCGTGCATCGCCGTCATTGAGGGCGGCAAGCCGGAAGTGATTCCAAACAGCGAAGGCGCGCGCACTACACCTTCCATTGTCTCCTTCGATCAAAACGGGCAGCGTCTGATTGGCTTGCCCGCCAAACGCCAGGCGATCAAACACCCGGATCGCACCATTCAATCGATCAAACGTTTCATGGGCACCAACCATAGGGTGCAGATCGATCACATGGAATTTTCGCCCGAGCAGATTTCAGCTTGCATACTGCAAAAGCTGAAACTGCAGGCGCAGCAATATCTGAATGAAAAGGTCTTCGATGCAATTGTCACGGTACCGGCTTACTTCGACGACGCCCAACGCTTAGCCACCAAGCATGCCGGAGAAATCGCCGGATTGAACGTCTTGCGTGTGATCAACGAACCGACGGCGTCGGCTCTAGCATATGGTTTTGCGAAACTGGGGCAAGAAGCCAACATTGTCATATTCGACTTTGGCGGCGGCACATTCG
>DATNQY010000264.1:0-6971 GCA_036703785.1 Candidatus Obscuribacterales bacterium | reverse complement strand
CGCCACCAATTCTGCCGCGCCTTCCAACAGGGATACCATATCAATTTCTGAGGCTTCTATCGTCAGCTTGCCGGCTTCAATCTTCGAGTAATCGAGAATATCGTTGACTATTGTGAGGAGTGAATCGGCGGATTCGTGAATGGTAGAGATAAAATCCTTCAGCTCTTCCGGCAATGCACGCTGAACGAGAATCTCGGTCATCCCGATGATCGCGTTGAGCGGTGTGCGAATCTCATGGCTTATGTTTGCCACGAACTCGGACTTCAATCGCGAGGACTCCATTGCCTGATCGTGCGCGCGAGAGAGTTCGGACGCCATGCGTTGCCGCTCTGACATGTCGCGTGCCACCATCCAGAATCTGACAGTATCTCCGACCGGAATTGGGCTGATCGATAATTCTACGGGGATGCGACTCCCATCTTTGTGCACAAGACTGACTTCGATGAGCCGGCGGAATTGCTCATCGGCCGTGTATGGCGAGTAGTTGGTCAACAATTCCTTGCAATGGTCTCGCCTTTCCGGCGGCACAATCAAATCGCATACGTTTTCTCCCACGGCTTCGTGTTCGGTGTAGCCGAGCAGATTCTCGATCTGTTGATTCCAATCCTGAATTGCTCCGCTGCGATCTATCGATATCGCCGCTTCGAACATGTTTTGCAGAGTGATTTTGCGCTGGAGATTGCGCTTGCGCAGTTCAGCATCGAGCCGGCGACTCTCTGCTTCTATTCGGTCGAGCTTGCGGCTGCTGGAAAACACCGCCAATAGTGGCAATATCAAGCTGGCTACGACTAGCGCCGAAAAGGCTACAGTGTAGCGCAAAAAGTAAAATCGATGGCCAATGACCAGTAACAACGCGATTGCCGTGATCGCTATCGGCAGCGGAGCCGCCAGCGATCTCATCGTCTTGCCGCCCGACAACCGGCTGACCATCAGTCCCCACAAGGTGAGCTCAGGCTGCGATAGAAAAACGGCAATCGTGAGTACAAGTATCAGTATCGCTGACGCAACACGAATCGGTAGCACCGAATGCGGTGCCGGAAAATCTACGAAAGAGTATAACGCAGTCAGGCAGGCCGCAAATGCCCCGGCCCCGGCTGCGATGGCAAACAGCTCTCCGATGACGCGGGCGCTACGCAATTTGGTTTGCAGTAACAGCACGGCTGTACCGAGCAAAATTAACTCGGCTGCTGAATAAGGCTTCATGAACACAAAGGCGGAACCTGGCGGCGTGTAGTGGAACGCATGAGCGATCATGGCCGCCACGCCGATTAACGCCGAGATGGCTGCGTAGAAGGACGCTTCGGATCTCGGAGTGGCTTTTGTTGATGCAGACGATCGTACGGCAATCCCAACCAGCAGGCATGCCAGCGCCGCATCGGGTGTGGGGAAAAACGCGCTTCGCTCAGGCTGCACCAAACGGAAAATCGAAGCAACAAGGGACAAACCGCCCGCTGCTATTACCGCACTGCTTAACAGGATGCAAGCGGTCCGGAAGGCTGAGACCAGCTTCGCGTTGGTGTACATAGATTACTAGCCCATCCGGACTAAGAATGAAAAGTGAAGAGAAGCAGATTCGATTTCCGGGTTTCCGGTTTCCAGCAGACACCGTGACTTCCATCGTGAATTTGACTAGTCGTACCATTTGTTTGTTCCTGACTTGTCCATGTGTGCGCACTGCGCGCCAATCCGGGAAATCGGCTACCCTTGTGCGGTGTGCCTATCTGAGATATACTGCGAGGCAAATGACTTCGTTCACCGGATTCCAGCCCGTCCATTCACCGCTGTACATGGCGGTGCACAATCCTGTGTTACACCAGTTCATCTCGTACCTGGCTCAGAAAAAATCCGAGCAGGAGTCAGATCATGGCCAAAAGGTCGAAATCAGGTTGAGTCGAACCTTCGTATCTCAGGTGCGTGAATCTTTTCACGCTAACATTTTGGATGGCGAACGCCATCTGCATTTACTGGCGCATCTACTGGCCTCGCGCTTGTTGGGCGAATTCGAGCTGCACAGCAACGTCATTGGAATGCTGCCCGACGACGATGACGACAGACCTTTCGTCATTCGCGAGCGCATAACCCGCGAAGAGTTATTCTCAGCGACAGACATCGACCTCGGCAACCACATGCTGGAAAACTTTCGCTATCGTCGGGATGGTGATTGGGTGCCGCTGCAGCTCGCCGCCAATTTTGTCGAGTATATACCGCTTGCCAATCCGAATACCGGCGTCAATCGGTTGACCAGTCGAGTAAAGGCAGAGGAAGAACTGTGGAATAAGGTCGCCGATGAATTATTTTCGCTGGATCAGTTGGTGGCACGTGATAAACATTTGCGCCAATACAGCAAGTTCATCAAAGATATATTCGGTGTCAAAATCGTTTGCGATGATGAAGACGCATGCCATCGGGCACATCAAGCGTTGCTCAACCTGAATTCCGATGATGCGGACAAAGACAGTCTCCTCGAATTCGTGGAAACGAAGGACTACCTCACGTGCGAACCCGACAAAATGAAGAAAACGGGATGGCGTGCACTGAAGAGTGTGGTGCTCTGGCAAGAACGTCTGTTCGAGATCCAGATTCAGCCGTTGACCAACTACTATCTCGAAATCGATCACATGTCCGGCCCGTCGCATCGGTCCTTCAAGAATTCGCGTGATTCGCTGCGCCAGGAAATCGCCAAGCAAATTCCGCTGTACGGGCTGTACAGAGATTTGCTCAAGATGATTTTCATGGAAGAGGCCGTGAGCTTCGAAGCCGAGAACGCCATTGTGGTGATTGAGTAACACGTCGGGTAGCCGATCATGTACCGGCGGGCGGAAGCCCGCTGATCGGAGACTGTACAAGCGGGCTTCCGCCCGCCGTTACAGAATGAGTGGATCCTATGCCTGCTCGTGATAAACGATTTTGTACGTCTTGCCGTTCAAGACGAATATCACTTGCCTGCCGACTGACATCAGCTTCGCCGCACCGGGTTGCTTAACGAGATCGAAGTACTCCTTCGAGCCGAACGTGATTTCAATGGGCTTCGGTGATGTCTTCTCATTGTATTGCGTGTCGATCCAGACGCCGTCGCGCAGGAAGAAGGTCTTGTCATCGACATTCTTCAAGCCGGCTTTTTCATCGGCGGAGATCGCCACTTCCGACTTCATCCGTTCTTTGTCTTTCGCAAGTGAAATCGCTTTCTGTCCCACAGCGGGCGCTTCGCGGAAGTCGCGAACGATCGGATGCTCGTCGAGCACTTGAATCTCACGAGGGGAGCTATAAAACTGCGCTACCTGCCGAGCTTTCGAGCTGACGTGTGCATAGGCATTGTCGCCAGGCGTTCTCAGCGATGCACCCATGGATACAGCCGGCAGGGCACCAAAGGTGGTGGCTCCGTCGATCGGTCCGATTGTCCCGGTGGTAGCACTCCGCAGGTTCATTTCCCGGCCCATAGCGAACGGACTACCCGCCGCCGCCCCGCTTACACCATCCCACCGGTTCAGCAAGCGCCCGTGCACTCCCACCGGTGTGCCAGCTCCTGTACCGCGCACCCATGGCTGCGCAAAATTAGACGATGGCTCGCTCGGGTCCGTCACGAGAAACGACGTATATTCCGAGATGATTCCATAACGCTTCGAGAGCGAAATGATCTCATCCACCACTTCTTTGCTGTCGCCATTGTCGCGTGCGACATCCGTCAGATGCGCAATTCGCCGCATTGCCCACATGCGCGGCAGATAGGTGTGATCAACTTCTTGTCCGGCGAATTTCACTGGAAAGCTATATGCCTTCTGAACACCGTTGATGTTGCCGGTTAGTTTCACCGTCGCATCGCCACCATTCTTATAGCGACCAAGCAGCAGCACTTGTGAGCCTGCAAATATGTCTTTTACTTCGCGCGGATAAATATCCTTCACCTGCAAGCCGTCATACGCTATCTTCACATCCGTAAGCACAGGCTTCTGGATCTTGTTATAGAAGTTGGAGAGCGAAGTCTCGAAGCTCTCGGATGGCTCAACGTAGTGTGATGTTCCATGGTGCGCTTCGGCCAGTCGATCGAGCAGTTTTGTATTGACGTCATAACCTACGCCGAAATCAAACAGGCGAATGTCGCGTTTTGAATTGACTGTCTTCAGCAATCCAGGGATAGTCGTTTCACCTACGGTTGGTTCTCCATCCGTCATTAGCACCAGGAAGCCGGCGCGCGTCTTATCATCGGATGTATCCAGCAATGATAATGCCGTTTTCAACGCATCTCCGATGTCGGTGCCACCACGGGCGTCCATGTCTTCGACGAAGGACAGCGCAGCTTTCTTGTTTTCCGGCGTTGCCTGGACCAGATGTAGTTTGAACGAATCCACATCGGTATTGAACTGCACGATGCTGAAGCGATCTTGAGGATTCAAGGCATTGATAATGTACTTTAGTGCTTGCTTGTTTTGCTTCAGGCGCTCGCCCGCCATAGAGCCGGAAGTGTCAGCGACAAGAACTATGTCCTTGGCGGCCACCGCTTTTGTTTCCACAGGCGGTGTCAACGTCAAAAGGAAGTAGCCATCGTCGCCGGCGATTTTGTTGGTGACCACGTTTGCAGCGATATCTTTATCCGAAAGGCTGTAATACAAGAAGAAGTCCTTGTCGGGCAACGCGTTCTTGGCGTCGAATTCCACCTTCGCGTGATGGTCATCATCGCGCTTGGTGGCAATCGTGTGACTAGGTGACCATATGGTGCGCAAGCCTTGCTTGCTGTTGAGCTTCACCGTCACCTTAAGCTCATCCGATTCCTCGGCGCCTTGCGTTTTCAGCGGAAAACGATAGGCAAGCATGCCGTTTTCCGCGCCCAGCAATTGCGTGTATTCCAGCTCGACCTTTTTGGTGCCATGTGCGGGAATGGGGAATATACGCGCGCGCACCGTCTTGTAGTCTGCGTATTCGAGCAGCCCCGGGTCTACCATGCGGCGCACGATATTCTCGTACTCGGTGCGTGCTTCGGTGGCTTCCAAAATTTTGCCTTCGACGGGTTTGCCGTCGATCATCAATGAAAACGAGCTGAACGTCGTGTCTTTCGGCAGCGGGAAAAGATAGGTGCCGGCGACGTTGCGGTCTGTGTCATTCACGAAGGTTTGCGAAACGAAAGTCTTCGCGACGTTATCGGTGACATCAACCTTTACATCGGCGGACTGCAGCCGCAATCCGTAAGTTACTGAGCCTCGCAAAAGTGGCGTCGTCGGGCGCGGTGTCGGGTGCGGGGTGGGCGTAATGGGCATGATGCCGGGCGCAATCGACACGGGCACGGGAGTGACGTGCGGCGGCATCGGCGTCATTGGATCGATGAGAATCATCCCGGCCGCGTTCGCCGCCGGTGCCAGCGTTATCGATGCAGCGAGTAATATAGAAGGTAGCAAAATTGCGGCGCGTTTCATCGTTTCTCACCTCTTGACAGGGCTAACGCAGACGGTAAGACTCCTTGGGTAATCTCAGACTACCGAAATCGATCTCTCCATACTCCGGGATGTTATCGGCTACTGCTCTAGGGTTTACCCCAGACGACGGCGAATCTCACTGGGCTAGACTGGAGCTGGGCAAATGAACGTGCTCAAAAAACCCAACGAGGCACTCAGAGCTTCTCTTCACCGGCTCAAGGCACTGAAGGACCAACCGGCCGCAGCCGCCTTGCAGCGCAAACACTCACTGGTATTTCAGCGTTTGTTCTGGGGCGCCCTGGCGGGGTGCCTGGTTGCCGTTTTCTTTGGCGACTCGGCGCTTTTGGAAAACCTGGAGTTGAACATGCTCGACTGGCGCTACAAAACTGCCGATACGCTGGCCCCCAAGCCTGCGGCGGCGCGCCTGTCGAAAGATATCGCTATTGTGGCTTTCGACGACTCCTCGCAATTTGATCTCGGTTGCCCCAGATTTAATGATTCTTCCGCTCAGGCGACGCTGGGCGACATTCTCGATACCGTCGAGAAGGGCGATCCGGCCATCGTCGCCGTCGATCTGGATTTGCGCGGTGCCGCCAATCCCGACCTGGTGCGCGTTTTCCGCCGCTACCGAAATGTGATTCTCGCCGTGTTCGGCAGTCTGGAGGGCAGCTCGGACCTTCCGGACGCGTCGTTTCTGAAGCACGCGATCGGCTATGGATATGATGAGCTCAATCGCGAGAACAATGGCATGGTGCTGCGCCTGCCTGTGAACGCTCCCAACCAGATGGGCACGGAATCGTCGGGGCTGACGCAGGTGCCCTCGCTAACGGAAGCGATTGTCGGCGTCTACCGGCAGATGAAGGGGCTCGGACCCAACGAGCAGCTGCAATCGATTACTGCCGACCAACCTATCTATATCAATTTCAAGCGCACCGAATATCCCATCTATTCCATGAGCGCCATTCGCGACGGCTCCGTCGATTCGAAGGTGTTTAACAACCGCATCGTGATCGTCGCGCCGACGCTGACTTCCAAGCGGCAAGACCCTTCGAAGGTGCTGACGCCGCTGCGAGGCAGAACGCCCGAGGTTTATGCGCATGCCGATGCCGTGAATACGCTTTTGGAAAACGAGATGATCTTCAGTTATCCGAAAGCGATCGCGCACCATATTCTGATTTTGCTGGGAGCATTCTTTGCGGCGGTATGCGCAGTGTTGCCTGCCGGGCGGCGGGCGGTGTTCACGGTGCTGGCATCCGGCGCGCTGGTGGTTGTGGCGCAGATCGCTTTTGAAATGATGCATGTCGCACTGCCTGTGGTGGCGCCGCTTGCCATGCTCCTCGCCGGCTTGATCATCGGCACTGTCATTCATTTGGACACAGACTTGCGCCAGCGCAACCGCGAGCTTGCTACCGCTCGCGAGCACATGCAGGTGCGCGCCGAGGAAGAGCGCAAGCGTATCGCCGGCGATTTGCACGACGAGACTTTGCCGGCATTGTCGGCGGTGGCCCGCATGATCGACGAACTCCACCGCGAGCCAAACAATGTAGCGGCGGCTGGCGGTAATAC
>DATNQY010000263.1:0-7354 GCA_036703785.1 Candidatus Obscuribacterales bacterium | reverse complement strand
TGCAGTCTGCGCCGCCATGCGCAAGCTCATGCACATTATTTTTGGGGTCTTAAAGTCCGACAAACCCTTCACTGCGGCTCTTTCGACGGCTTGACAGGCAAGATGATATCTGCCTCGACAAATCGGCAAGCCCTTTGTCTCGGAATGGCCGTCCAGTCGCCTTCTTGCAGGTAGAATGCTGAACAGGAGTGTCAATTTCGGCGACCACGCATCTGGATTCATCAGGAAGCGAGCATGGCTGATTGTCCTCAATGCGGATCCTTTGTGCGACCAGAGCTGCTGGTCTGCCAAAGTTGCTCGCACGTGATTGACGGAAAACTCAAAGCCGATGGTGGCGGGCGTTTTGACCTGCCGGACAAGTCGGGCTGGAGACGACTTTGTGATCTATTAGAAAAAACGTTCGATATAAAAATCGATGCGGAGGACGCTAGAAAGCTCCTTACCGTTAGCGATCTTCAGCTGTTTCTGCATCAGAAGGCACTCGATAAAGACAAACTTGATTGCCTAACCCGACTGTCCACGGAATGCTTGGTGGAAGGATTGCGACGAGTTCCGATTGACACGTGCTATGACCAGCCGCAATACATTTGGTTCAGCCACTGCTTCCCAAATGGGAACAAATGGGATTTTTTTCAGCACAGATGTAGGCTACGGATCCCGTCGTTGAGTTGGTCATACCGCGCTTATCTTATTCCGGCTTTCACGTTAGCGGCAATTTTGGCCTTGATTGCTTACCGCATGTTCGTTCAAGACTCCAGCGAGTGGCGAACTTATCTGGTGCATCAGCGCGTTTTTGCTATCAGTTTTCATCATGAATCTGATTGGGCCTACAGTGCAAACTCGAATTCCCCACGGATACAAATCCCTCACCAGTGCAGCCCGGTGTGCGGCACAAGAGAACTTTGGCGATTTACTCAAAACTGGATCCAGATGGTCGAACAATGACATTTGCCAGGTGGTGAATATCATCGTTCCATGGTTTTCCGATCAACGTGAGCAGATTTCCCCTGACACCCGCCTGCGGGACCTCATGAATCGACTGCCAGAACCAGATGATGCGGCAAACACTTCGATGCCCCCGGACTCACTCGGCACGAGTGAGATTGATCACGCCATTCTTCATGACTCATTGACTGCGGAGCGAAAGAAATTATCGAAGGCTTATGGGCTGCTGGTGAGTTTAGGACTGGTCGGAGCACATCGCGCTTACCTAAACGACATGGCTGGGTTCAAAAAGTGTCGCAGGATCTTTATGCTTCCGGGAAGTTTCATCGCGCTCCTGCTGTTATGCCACGTGTTGCCGTTCGTGGATTACACGCTCGCGAATTACATCGCGCATCACGTTATTTTGAGGCTTATGTATCAGGCATGGGCGGTTCTCGCTCTGATAGGGCTCCTTGCCCTGGTGATTATGGTTTTATTCGATGCGATCAAGTTACCGGCGATGGTAAGTCGATACAATGCCACCATTGATCGTCAAATCGCCACCAAGAAAATGATGGCGAATATTCCGCCGCGCTGATCGGGCGGCTTATCGCTTTTTCTTGCGTCCGGGCTTATCCGTGATCGCTCCTCAAAAGTGCTCAAACACTTTCTTTTGCCGCTCCCGTGCATAGCGATCAAATGTGTATAGCACTTGCGCTTTTTGGGGAAAGAACGCCGGAGGCGGAGGGAATGGTGCTGCACTTTGTATAGCTTTCAAAGCCGCCTGGTCAGTAGCGGCAACGCCGGAACTGTGTTCAACTGCACTGTCAGACACATTTCCATTGCGATCAATCTTGAACATTAGTACTACGCGTTTCGATTCTTCTCCCACCGGCGGGACCCACGCCTTATCTATTTTCTTTTCGATTCCGCGCATGTACGTCCGCGATTCTGCTTGTCGGCGGGCAGTCGGAGATTGATCGACCACCGGAACTACAATGACATTCTTAAATGTAGCGCTAGCCCCAGTGTCAGACGGGGATGCAGGCTTGTCACTCCACTCGGGACTGGGTCCCGGTGGAGACGCAAAACTTACTTGGGCAAGAAATGAAAAAATAACAACGTTACCAAATACCATTGCACGAAAAAGCTTCATAACGCTCCACTCTTAATCGCCGCCAGTTGGCTCTCTCTATATTTTACCGGGTTATCGTTTTCTCTTTGGTTCATCAGCCAGCTTCTTGATCAGATCGTGGGCTTTTTGGCGCGCGCTTAACTCTGCGCTGCGGGCCGTGCGCACATAGACACTGAGTGTTGTTTTCACGTCTTTGTGATTCAGCGCACTTTTGATCATGGAGACGTCGGCGCCGGTGTTCGCCATAAAGCTGGCGAGACTTCGACGGAGATCATGTATGTGCAGATCTTCTATGTCCGCTCGTTTGAGCAAGCGAGCCCATGCGCGCTTAGGCTCGACAAAATGCCCCGTGCGCCCTTCGCCCGGGAACACATACTCACCGTTCGCGTGTTTGTGGCGACGGTTCAATATTTCCAGTTCAGCCGGACTGAGAGCCAATGTCAGCGCCTGTCCGTTTTTCATTCGCTCTCCCGGAATGTTCCACAAGCGGCCTTTCATATCGATGTCGCGCCAGCGCATCGAGGGCACATTTGATTTCCGCTGTCCGGTGTACAGGCAGAGCGCCACGAAGTCTTTGAAGTTTGCGTCCTGCTCTTCGTCGAGCGCTTTGAAAAAGCGTTTTACCTCGCTGGGCTGCAAAACGCGATCTCGCGGTTGTTCGGTGAATTCGCTTATTCCGACTGCCGGATTATCACCCTTGTGCAGGTTCCAGCGGATCCCCTTGTTGTACATTGCGCGCAGGAGATCGATAGCGCGATTGGCCGCATAGCGGCCGCGTCGCTGCCCGATAACCGCATGCAACCTCTCGACGTCGGCGCGAGTAATGGCGGACAACTTGTGGTTTTTCCAATGGCCGTAATCACGAACGAAATTTTGCTGCAGGACCTTCCAGGTCTTTCGGCTCTTTTTCAGATGTTGCTCAAGATATATCTCGAAGAGTTCGCCAAGGGAAAGCTCGGCGCGGTCGGCGCGCCTGGCTTCAATAAGGTTCTTACCGTCGGTAAGAGCCGAGTGAAAGCCGGAGGCTTTTGCCCGCGCCTGCTCAACCGTCAGCTCCGGGAAGCGCCCGAGCATGTATAGCTCGGACTTGCCTTTTACTTTGCGCCGGACGTAGAACGTCTTGGCGCCGGCAGCCGTCACCAGCAAGAACAGCCCGCGCGTTTTCGTGTCGTAATAGCGTTCTTGCTGCTTGCCATCTTCAGGCAGCTCGATGGCTTCGATATCCTTTTTGCGGAAATTAAAACGCCTTGAGTCAGCCATGATTTTCACTCCGAAAGGTCCGAAAGCGTCACCAGATGGGCACCAGCCCGGATTTTTTGGTTAAGGCTCAAACATCCGTTGGCCCCCGTTGGCCCCTTTTTAGATTTTGGACTACAATAGAAGCAGCCACACGGTCAGACGGCACTGGAATAGCCATTCGACGTTGGCCGCATCTATCAACGCAGCTTTAAGATCAGCCATTTCGAGATCCGCCATTTCATCCAATATCTGCTCTGCGGTAAGTCCAGCCTCGTACAGACCTCGTACATCGCTGACACGAATTCGCATGCCCCGAATGTGGGCGTCCAGCGCATTGGTTGATATCGATAGTAATGCGTTCGCCCAGCTTCATAGGGTGAATCGTTTACTTCTGCTTCTTTTTCTTCGGTTGCTCGACCGGTGGCGGTGTTTCTTTGATGCGCTGACCATCATGGACGTAGACGACACGCGTGCCCGTTCGACGTGCAAGCTCGCGCGCGCTCTCAGCTGCCCTCGCCAAAGCAGCTTCAGAATTCAGCATATCTGGATCGGAAAGACGCGACTTGCGGTTGTTCTTCATGGGTTCTCGCCCTTATCTATGAGCACAGGCTTCCTATCGCTATTGTCATACCAGCGTCAGAGATCAACTTCGTAACGATAGAAAGTCTTGAAATTCTTCAAACCAGCGTAGAATCGCCTTCTCACAACCTCATCAGGAACATCATGGCCGCCCTGAGCAAAGTTTTTCCGGCGCCCTTTTGGTCCCGCAATGATGATGATTTTCTTTTGCGTCATACAGTGGTGACTGCCGACCCGTCAATATTCATAAATGCAACCGTCAGCGAGAGAAGTTGCGGCAAGCAATCCAGCAACCCGTGGTCGCTGTCTATGCGATGGAACTCGACAAGGTGCGGATTCAGTTCTTGGAAGTGTTCACTGACAGCAATAGGGACGACGTCATCCTTGGTACCATGAATTAGCAACGTCGGCACCGATACCTTTAAATCTGTAGTGTCATATTGCTCGGCGTCCTCGATGAAAGAGTAGTTGAGCGACATCTTTCGCTCGTAGGCGTAGTGCTCGACTTCCTTGCTGCCGTGCTCACGCCACTGCTTCATCCCTTCAGCACCTACCCGCTCATGCCACCTTTTCTGCAAGCCAAATGCAGGTGCCAACAACACAAGCGCCCTTATCGCTGGAAAGCGATTTGCCGCCAGTGTCGAAACCAACCCACCCATACTCGAGCCAACCAGTAGAAACTCTGAGTTAGCGGCTTCCCTCAAAACGCGTTCGATAATTTTTAGCTGTCCAGTAATCGTCAAGTCAGAGAAGTTTTCGCCGTTCATATCCGGCACATGCACCACAAACCCCTTATCCCTTAGCTTCGAAGAAAAATACGTCGCCTTGTTTCCCGATGGAGCGCTGGCGAAGCCGTGGATGAATGCGATTTCCACTTTGCCCATCTACTAGCGCGTAACCAGGTAGTGCTGTTCCGCAAGTTCGTCAGCGTCATCGGACGAATCGACAACAATCTCTTCCAGCTGATCCTTCACATCTGCGATCGGCTTGAAAGCATTTACGGTGAAAGTCGCACCGTTCATCTGTACCGTTCCGCCATTGGCTGAATTGAACAATACGCCTCCGCCGTTGAGCGTAAAGGTAGTCGTGGCACCTGCCGTTGACAAATTCACTCCAGTTGTTCCGACGGGATTTACCACGACTACGCCCTTAGTCGCCGGCAAGCCCGAATTGTTTTGCACCAGAATAGCGGACGGATTGTTCGAACTCAGACTCGTCGCCGGTGCTATGAAGTTTGCGGCTTGATGGAGAAGTATGCCTTGATTGCTCCTCGTCACTCCGGCATCCAGAACCACCAAACCTCCGACTCCACGGTTGTTTTGACCAACGGCTCTCGCGACGAAGCCGTTGTTGCTTGTGCCGCCCAGTATCGAACCAGGAGTCACAATGACGATGCTGCCACCATCTGCCTCCAGGTTATTGGTGCCACCACTCATATCGACAGTCGCTGCTCCCCCGGTCGAAGCAACGGGCGCCGTCAAAGTGATGTTACCGCCAAACGAATTTATGGTCGGACTGCTTGACCCCGATCCATTCGCAATAGTGATACCGGCGTTGGCCCCGGCAGCTCCCGACCTCACGATAATGGAACCTCTGGAGGCGATCTGATTCGGGTTCAATGGAACGTTGTTTGCCAGGGTAGCTGGTGATACCGGAAGGATCGGGTTGGCAACACTTCCGCTGCCTGCCGTCAGTACACCATCAAGAGTGACGGTGGTCGAAGCCGAAATCTTCAGCGTGCCTGCGCCAGCTGCGCCGGCTGAAACTTGGGTGCCGGTGCCAATGTCTACCGATCCGTTTCTCGCATTGATGAACAATGTATGTGCTCCCGAAGAGATATCAGTGCCGTTTTGTGTCGTTACCGCACCATTCAATGCAGTCAGCGTAATTGCACTATTCGAGGAAAGCTGAGCGTTGTCCAACGTAATTCCCGTGCCCGAGCGCAAGTTCACACGTCGGCTCCCCGACACGGTACCGTCAACATCAATTCCATTATTGTCTGTCAAATTCAACACACCGCCGACCGCCGAGTTGCCGAGGCTGACCAACACGTTGTCGATAATGGTGGCTGAACCATTCGTGTTCACATCCAATGAGCTTGCATTGACAGCAAACCTGAAATTACTCAGATCGGACGTCAGAGAAAGAAGTCCGGCGGTTATCGTCGATCTGGGCGCTTCCTGCAACCTACCCTTTCCACCGGTCGATATCGAGACATCCGCAGCCCCTGCATTAATTGAATGAACAAGCACGTTGCCACCCAGCGGCTGCAGCCCAGCGGAGAAGCTGCCTGTCAGAATACCGTCAGCAATCATCATATTAGGTACTGATGGCGTCGGTTTGGCCGAGGTAATTGTGACCGCTCCGGAGGTGGCTGCCGTGGTGTTGATGGCACCAACCTCGATACCGGTGCCGATGATGGTGACCGATCCGCCGATGCCGCTGGTGGCATCAGCAGTGGCAGTGATGCTGCCCAAACTTATGGAGCCGTTGGCGACTGCCACTACATTGCCCGCCCTGTTATTGGCGCCGGCAGCACTCGTCACGATGGACACGTTCGGCAGTTGAATGCTGCCGGACGTAGCCGATTGCAGCGTGTACAATCCGCCGTTAGGTGCCAGGGTTGCTGAAGCCGCGGGAGTGAAATCAAATCCCGCGATCAAAGACAAAGAACCGCCGTTGCCGTTCGGGTTGGAGAGATTGATAGTGAGCGCCCCTCCGGTATTGATGATATTGCCGGCTGACAGGATCGTCAGGCTCTGACCAACGAACGTGAGGTTGCCCAATGATTTGAGATTCAACGTTCCATTGGAAGCAATGGTCCCGGCACTGAAGCTAGCATTGATAGTGAGCGGATTGCCGCTGATAGTACCGTCCAAGGTCATTTCCGAGATGTTAGCCGTGAGAGCGTTGTTGCCAACAACATTAGCCAGCGGATCGATGATCAATACTTGATTTACTCCGCCGGCATTCAAGATTGTCGTTCCATTGAACGTCTGATCGCCGAGGAAATGTAACTCATTTGCAGTGCCACCCGACATAGTCGCGCTCAAAGTAACCGAACCCGACGTGGCATTCATCGTTCCGCCGCCACTTATGTCGAGATTGAACCCTGCGGCACTATCTATTGTGATACTGCCTGTTGTAGCGGTGATGGTGCCGGCATTAACGACGATCAAATCCGATGCAGCGACTCCGTTAACGGCCACCCCGGTGCCGGAAACTGTCGTCCCCAACGTTATCGTCAACGAAGGCGCATTGATAATTACAACTCCATTCGTTGAAGTGATGTCGCCGGTCGTGGTGATGCCATGACTGTCCGTGATGGTGAATCCGGTGCCACCGGTAGATGCACCAAGGCTGAGTCCGTTGCTATCAGATGTATTGGTGATGGTTACGGTGAGCGATGCGTTCGCCTGCAGATTGTCTGTGCCAGTGTTGGCATTGATGCCGCCCGTTTGTCCGTTCAATATGACG
>DATNQY010000262.1:0-15031 GCA_036703785.1 Candidatus Obscuribacterales bacterium | reverse complement strand
AATCAGTCGTGAAGCCCTGTTGACCAGCGCCAACGGGTGCTGCCGGCACAGATTTGAGGCCTCGACTTCCAAAAGTCCCATTTTATCTGACGGAACTCGCTCCGGTGTTCGCGGCGGCTGGCTTGCCGGCACTGTCGGCGTTGCGACGGAGACCGAAGAATCAGGTTGAATCGCAAACATTTTCGGTTTCGGAGGCCGCTCCGCAAATCGAATGGAGTCCATGCCGAATTCGGCACCATCGGCGGTGCAGCCTACCATGTTGATCCGCAAGATTTCCACTGCTGCCGGCCGCGGCAGAGAGACGCAGGCTTCGCCTTTTTCATCCGTGGCAATGATTCCTGAACAGTATCTGTATCTGCTCACAGCCGGCTCCAGCACGACCGGCGTGACTATGTCTCGGGCACGCTCAAGCAGTGGACGGGGACGCGGAATTGAGTTGCATTGCCGCAAGCCCACAGAGTCGGCGCCGGCAGACAATAACGGGAGCGCATGCGTCGACCATGATCCCACTGCCGCATATCCCAACCGCGAAAATTCATCAAAAAGCCACTGCGCACTGGACGGTTCGTCAGGTAACAACCGATCTTCTTCCGCCCACAAGATGACGTCGGCATTCGCGGCGGCACTGCCATCACCTCTGTGCATATGCACAAGGCATTTCATCATTCCGCTTGATTCGATAGTCGGTTGTTCGACCGTCAACACGGCTGGAGACGAATTCGGATTCACATGGATTTGAAACGAGCCGATCGCCGTGGAACATGCCGGGGAAGGCGCGGCGGCTGAATGTCTGTCGTAAAGCTTAACCAATCCGGTTGTGAAGCCTGCCATCGCCGGCGTCACCGCGAACCGATACAACTCCGGTTTGGCTGCAGCTTGTATTCGCTTAACTACGGTGTCATTTGGCGTTGCTACCGCGACGAACCCCTCAGAGTCGTGGAACGGCGAGTTGATGATCAGGGTGCAAGTTTCGCCTGGACGATATTGTTCTTTATCCGTACGGATGGCTAACTCGAGTGCATGTGCAGGTCTAAGCCTTTTCACGGGAAATGGGACGTCCATAGATGTTTGCGTGATTCGCCTGGCACTGTTTTGAGCCCGTGCAACGATCATGACGGGATCTGAATTCGGAATTGTCAAACGAACATGCACCGGTTCCGTTGATGATTGCACCGTCAATGGTGCTGCCGTCTCTGCAGCATTTGCCGAAACAGGAGATCGCAGAGCCTGTACCTCGATGGGCTGTCCCGCGATAGCCTGTCCATCCAAGCCGGTAAGCAGAAGATCGCAGTCAACAATGCGCTTACCATCATCCATTAGTTTCGACGAGGTGCGCATGCCAATTTCGACGGAACTTGGTTGCACGAGGACGTTGAGCGCAGTTGCATGCGGTTTTGGTCTGTCCGCAAAACGCCTCGCCGCCACGTTCAAAACTACCGGCTCGTGCGTTTTGAGGTCAGGCACGTTGAGTCGAACGGTGGAACACCCCAAAGCATCAGCAGTCGCTTCTGCAACCATCTCGACCTGCATCCCGGCAGTGGCCGAAATGAAAAACGGCGAAATTATGTGACCGCACGAGAATTGCGGCCAGCCAGGGGGATGGATTTGAGCGTACTTCGCCGCGATAGTCCAACGGATCGGTTCGCCTGCAGTTGATTTGCCAGGGTCATTGATCTTCGCTTCTACCGTTGTATCCGCACCGGCGAGCCATGGCCCCAGTGAGTTCGCTCTCAAAGATATGTCTTGTGGCGCGACCGGCCCCTCAACGCTAAATACGCAATACCCCTTATCTCTCTCGTCCTGCAGCTCAGTATTGGGAAATTGGATGGTGGCATATCCTGTCGACAAATCCGCGGGCAAATTAAACGATCCACTAACCGCTCCAGTTTTTGTCAGCTCTACCTTTCCGCGCGCGACCTCTACGGAGTTCGAATCCTTCACAATATAATCAAGCGTTTTCCAACCAACCGGTATAGTTAATCGACCCTTATTCAAGCCCCTTACCCAGCCGAAAAAGTCTACTCGTTCACCGGGATGCACTCTAGAACGATCCGTTGCCACCCACCATAAAAAATGACGAGCATCGACTCCAGTGCCATACATTTCCGTGATATGGCAACGAACTTCTCCTTGTTTGAGCTTAGCCTGTACCCCGTCACACCGCTCGTGTTCGTTCCACTGCCCGGCATAGATCAGATCAGGTTGTTGTTCAAGCACGGACTGCACTGCTCGCTCATTAGACACAGCAACCATCTTTTCCGCCGAAACCATTTTTCCGTCCGACCGACTGACGGCTACTGCAGCAAGGTGGTGATTATTGCCGGCGACCACACTCAAATCGGTGTTCGTAAATTGCACCCAAATCTGATGCCCAATCCCCTGATACCTTTCGCTTTCCGGCGGCGAGGAAGAACCCGAGCTAAGACGCCGTCCCCCATGGAATACAAAACTGGAAGACGGCAGGACAAGACTGAACCCGAGGACTACTTGATGATGACCCTGCTCTCTCAAAGAGGTCAGATCCAAAGTTACAAGCTGCTCGACTCCGGGCTTATCGACAAAGGTGAATCTTTTTTCGAGAAGAGGTTGCGACCGACTGGATCGCTGAATTTCAGCCGGCAGAAGCATGCCCGCAGTGCCGAATACCGCCTCGGGTGTGTAAGCCGTAACCGCCAGAACGTGGACGTTCACCGCCTTGATTCGAAACAGCGCCGGCTTTTCCGGATCCATAAGGACGCACTCCGTCTCCGGCAAAATCAGCTGTGGTGCAGATGAGTTCGCCTTTGCTTCGGGAGCAGAAGTCTGAGATTCTTCGAAAGTTCCAGGCTCGGCGAGCTCGGGAAAGAGCTTGAATTTCGCTTGACTGGGAACCGGCGCTATGGTGACAGTGGCAATCTTATGATTTAGTGATCCATCTCTCGGAAATTCTTCGAACACGTCGGAAAACAGTGCATCCGCGCCGAACACATACTGCGGTTCTGCCTGGCCATTCGCACTGGGGCAGTTTAAAATCAAACAGATCATCAGTGCAAGATACGATATAAAACCGAATATGCGCATGGATGCCGTCTCAAGGCAGGGAATACCTAATCGGGTGAAGGATTTTTCAATAGCGCCTTGCTCACGCGCGAGCGAAACTCGTCGCTGAGATAGCTTTCTATCATCGGCGTCTGATCTTGTTCTGCGAACAACAAATTACTGAGCGCGTTCACTCGCAGTTTCGTTTTTGCAATGGCAGCCGGGACGTTCCGAATAATGCCATTGGCTGCTGTCAATACCACCGTGCGTAATTCGTCGTCAGCGACGGCGGCATTCACGAGCCCCATCAACTCAGCTTTGCGTGAATCGATGGGCGCGGCCGTAAATAGCATCTCTGCCGTAAAGCCGCGACCGATGAGGCTTACCAACCGGGCGATGTTATCGTCATCGAGCAGAATGCCGAGCTGAGCAACGGGCACGGAAAAGCGGGCGTCGCTGCTGCAATAGCGCAGATCGCATGCACAGGCGAGCAAGCAGCCGCCGCCCATGCATGGCCCGTTGATCATGGCAATTGTCGGCACTTCTAACCGCGCCACCGTATTCAGTGCATTGCGAATTGCCATCCAATTTTCGCGCGCCGCAGCGTTCGAATTAAGCGCCTGCAGCTCCAGCAAATCAGCACCGGCGCAGAAGGCCTCCCCTTCGCCTTCGAAAACGATCACGCGCGCACCATCTTTTTGCAGCGCGGCCAATGCTGAAGGCAGCTCTTCCCACATGGTTTTGGAAATTGCATTGCGCATGGACGGGCGGTTGAGTCCGATCCATCCGATTTTGTTCTCAACTCGCCTGAGCAGTTCCATTGGCAGCGAAGGGTTATTTCGTCGCCGGCGCAGCAGTCTTGGCAGGGGCTGCCCCAGCCTCCGCGCCGTGCGTTCCGAAGGAGAATTCGACCGTGTCGCCTTCTTTAATATGGTGACGTTTAGCATAGCCGCCGTTGACTTCAACCACTTCTGAAACCGTAATCGGCGGCTCGTTGGCAGGCGGATATGTTGGACATTCCTGTTCGGGCTTGTCGCGCTCGGGCGGCACGTTCTCAAAGATCTTGACGATCTTCCCGTCTTTGATCATGAGCATATCCAGCGAAATGAAACAGTGCGCCATCCAAAATTTAACGCCCAGCGGAGGACGGAAAAGAAAAACCATGCCGTGATCTTCAGGCATTGAAGTGCGATACATCAATCCGCGGGTAATCTGCTCACGTGTTGAGGCAACTTCGAGTTTGATTTTGTTGCCGTCAATTTCAGCGGTAGGAACCTTTGCCACCGCAGGCACGCTTGGCAAAGCGCATAACAGGAGGGCTGCTCCTGCCACTCGGGAAACTTTTACCGCGCTCAACCTGCCAAACAACATGATTGTCCCTCTCAGTGATACAACGGCGTCCACAAACACATTCTTGTATACGGAGTTTTGCCGTGCAGGAATTGTACCCTGTCCACAAGCAGACCGTCGCGCGCGGGCGTCGACGCGCTAGTGACAACGCCATGCGGATCGATCACCGCCGAGACGCCGGTATTGGAGGCGAGCACCAGATAGCGCCCGTTCTCGACGGCACGCATGACAGCGGCCGCAAGAAGCTCTTGCGGCAAAATCGAATTATGGAAGCAGGACACGTCGGAAACATTCACGAGCAGTGATGCACCGCGCGTCACCTGGCTGACAATCAAGTCGGGATAGACGATCTCGGCGCCGACACTGGCGCCCACGCGGCCGAAAACTGATTTGAGCGTAGTCAATGTTTCCGGCCTGACGTGTTCTTGTCCGCCCGAGATACGCTCGCGGAAAGCGGTCGGCAGCAGCGCAGTCAAAAACGAAAGTGGCGTGTACTCGGCAAGAGGAAGCAACCGGTATTTCATGTAATCGGTGTCTTTATTGAATTTGTCGGCACTGAAAATTCTCACGCCGTCCCAAATACCAACGTTGCTTTTCTCCCGGATGCCCGTGATGATGTCCTTCTTTTGATCGCGAGCGATTTGAGGAAGCATCATGCGCAGCGGCTCAAACCCGCGGCGTGGCTGGTCGAGCATATCGGCCGGCAACACCATTATCGTGGCACCCACGTTTTGGATAAGCGGCAAGAGACGCTGTGACACTTGCTTGGCACCAAGCTTGTCCAGCTCCTCGATAGTGATATTCGGCTGCACCACGGCAACCGGGACGGCGGGAGCGAAGTTGGATGTGTCGATTGCGGGCTGAAGCCCGCCGGTACCCTTGCCCGAGCCTTGTCCCTTGCCCGAGCCTTGTCCCTTGCCGGAGCCTGGTCCCTTGCCCGAGCCTTGTAGCGGCGGGCGGAAGCCCGCTGGCAATTGAAAATACTCCGGCATGGCAGCCGCCGATGACATTTGCCAGCGTCCCCAGAAGAAGCAAGCAACAACTGCGGCGGTGACTAATACAACATCGAATAGAGCGCCGGTTTCATCCGACATCAAATCGGCCCGGCTCGCCGGCTTCGGTCCGATGTTAGTGAATTCCAGAACGGCGCAAACCAACGCTGTGTTAGCCATTACCAGCAGGAAGTCGATAAGCTGGGCACCGCCGAAGCGCGCCAATTGGATGATGGCAGCTACGGAGCTCTGCGAATAGGCAAGTTGATCAACAGGCACACCCAAGAAAAACGGCGACGGAGCGATCACCCACTGCAAAAACACCCAGATCAGCGGCACCGATAAAAGCACCGGGAAGTAGGGCCGGTGAATGTGCGGCAAAAAGCCTGCGCGAGTGGGCAGCGTATAAATAAAGATTGCGAAGCAGGCAAAAAGAACTGCCTGGTGCAGTGCCTCGAGCAGCCAGGCTTGACCAGCAACCACATATCCGGCCGGATTTGGAATACCAAGCCAGGTGAGTGGATTGAGGTCTAACAACCAGCGCAAAGCTACAAGATGATAAGCCAGCCCGAAGACGAGCCCGGTGATCATAGCTTCAGAACGGCTGCGGGCACTGAACACAAGCAGTATCAAGGGTGCCAGCCCAACCCAGGCCAGCCACCAGACGCCATAGCCGGCGCTGGAAAAACCCAGCAGCGCTCCGCAAACCAGGATCAACGGCAGCTTGTCGAGCAAGCCGGCCTTCTGCAGCAAAGACGGACTGGGCGCACTTTCAGCGCGCGCTCCGGAGTAATGCTGTCCGATGGTTTGCATGGCAGAAGTAGTCTAGCAGTCATTCATATAACAATTTGGCGGGTATATTCAAAGAGGTTGCTTACAGCATGTAAACGGCATCTGGGCAACAGTTGCCAAAGCTGAAATCGCTGATCCAGCTTGCCATGCCTGCCGCCGCGCAAGGTGCGCCAACCGCGGAATTCTTGATTTCCAATTGTCGTGTTGGAACCGCCGTAACCAGGATAAAGTATCGAAGGCGGTTCGTTAATTCGTTACGCTGTGTGCCTAAAATTCAATACGGCACAGGTCATAGGGATATCGCAACGAGGATAAGCAGGTGCTTTTAACACGGAATCAGAAGGGAGCCAGCATAGCCGAGACAGCCGCCTCGCTGGTCATCTTCCTTCCTATCTTGATCGCAGTTTTATTCGTAGTCCTGGAAGCGTCGCAAGCCTATCTTATTAAAGAAGGCTTGTCTCAAGGCGCTCGGGAAGCCGCACGCAACCTTGCCGTTCAATACGGACAAAACAGCCAGATTCAATTCAACCGTTCGATGCAAGACACGATGGTGTTCGACAACATCCAAATTCACGACATCATCAATTCGTCGACACAATTCGACGATCCAGTCTGGAATACGAACGCGATTCCGCCGACGGTCCAAGTTACCGTTCATTACACAAGCGGGCAAAACGGGCTCCCCACGTTTCCAAATCCGGATCCGCTCAAGTTGGGAAATCACTTTGCGCTCGATGCAGTTTCTACCTATCGCCTAGAGTAGGCACCGGAGGAAGTCCAATGTTCAAGCCGAAGACAGCCACCACCATAGGCGTCCGCAGCAGAAGCGGGTCACTCATAGCGTTGATTCCTGCTGTTATTTTGCTTTTCATCGTCGGTATCGGCGCATTCGCGATGGACATCAGCCACAACGTCACAGTGCGCACCGAGTTGCAGAGCGCCACTGATGCTGCGGCTCTCGCCGGCGCCAGAGACTTGTTGCAAGACAACACGATCAACAACGCCAGCAACGATGCATTGACGGTGGCGGGAGAAAACACCGCCGATGGTCTTGCCGTCTCGAACGGAACACCGAATGACTCCGTTACCGAAGTAGATCAATTTGACGCCGCAAATCAAACAGGCACCGTAACGGTGGATGGTTCAAGACAGATTCACAACATGTTTTCGAGTCTCTTTGGACACAGCAGTGACACTGTGAATACTCACTCTGTAGCCCAAGCGTGGCGATCGGTGACGACGATTTATCCCAACCAGGCATTCCCGATGATGGTCAGCCTTGATACCACTCAAGGCAATCAGATCCCGCTCTACCAACACAAGGTTGGCGACACATTCAACATCTACATCAATTCCCAGCAGTGGAAAAACGCCGCCTGGACAGGTTTTAACACCGGCAATACGAATGCCAACTACATCACGAACGCCATCGACCAACTCTTCGGGTTTTCGGCCATGCAACCGGGATATATTCCTCAGATGAGCGTCGGCGATACGATGAGTCTCGGCAATGGTGTCGCCGGCCAAAAGCAATTGGCGGGCGGCAATTACATCAACGTTCTCACCGATCCCCAATTCAACATCGTCCTTCCGGTAATGTCCGGCGATCCGCCCTACAACCAGTCGCGGCAAGCAGACGGGTACGTCATCGTGCATGTGAACTCCGTGGATATCAATCAATCGGGCGGGCAAGTCGAGACCTTCCATGTGACCATCGTCAAAGGCGTAGTGAAAGGCACAGGCGGTATACCCGGTACCACCGTCCCTGCCAATCTGGTGCCCGGCATCACCACTATATCCGCCGGTGCCGTAAAGCTGGTGACCTAGGTATCCCTTCGGTATCTCACAGGTATCCGTTTCAAGTCACTTTGCTGTAACCGCATTTGGTGCTAAACTCCAGGTGCGGTTCTAGCTTTTGGTTTCAGCGTCAGCATGCGCATCTTCGGAGTCGACCCCGGTACAGCCACGACGGGCTACGGCATTCTTGACACAGCCGGTGCCAACGACTTCATTTATGTCGGCTCCGGGATCATCCAGACGAAAAACGATCGCAGCATGGCAGAGCGCTTGCAGATAGTGCGCAGTGATTTGCTTAGCCTGCTCGAACAATACCTGCCAGACGTCGTTGTCATCGAGCAATTATTCTTCTTTCGCAATGCCACGACTGTGATTCCGGTGGCACAGGCCCGAGGCGTTATTTTGGAAGCGGCGGCGACGCGCAAGGTGCCGGTGGCCGAATACACGCCGATGCAGGTGAAAATGCACCTCACCGGGTACGGACGCGCGGATAAGAAATTGGTGCAATTCACCGTGGCAAAACTACTTGGTCATAGTCAGATAATCAAGCCGGATGACGCGGCCGATGCAGTCGCACTAGCCGTCTGCCATGCTCGGGTTGGTTTAACCCAGTTTTGCAAACCCCTGCCCGGCAGCCTGTCCGTCGAAGATGGACTCCAAAATCTCGGTTGATTCCACCAGGCGCGGACCTGGTCGGTTGAAAAACTGATTGCCGTCGGCAACATAGACACGCCCGGATTGCACAGCATTTAGCTCGGACCAATGTGGCTTATCTTGCAGAAAGTACATATCCTGGCGTGTGCGCTCCATGTCGAATCCGCAAGGTGCGACCACGATTACGTCGGGATCGGCTTGTCGCAACGATTCCCAGGTCAGCGGCGGCGAGTGTTTGCCTTCTTCCCCGAATAGGTTGACACCGCCTGCGATACCGATCAGCGTGGGCATCCAATTGCCGCCCACCATGAGCGGTTCTATCCATTCGACAAAAACCAGTCGTGGTCTCGGTTTGTCCCGTCTGCGCGATTGAATCTCCTGCAACCGCCGCTGCAAATCCGACACCAACCGTTGCGCACGCTCCGGGATGCCGAGCGCACCGCCGACAGTGGCAATGTCGTCCCAAACGTCGGTTAACGAATTCGGTTGCAGCGAGACGATGCGCGGCTGTGAATGGATAAACCGGCAAGCGGCATCCTGGACATCTTTGAGGCTGACGGCACAAACCTCGCACTGCGACTGGGTAATGATGTGCGTCGGCGCCAAGCTGTCGACGAGCTCGGCATCTACCTTATAGACGCTGAGACTCTCCTGCAAAACCGCCTTGACGCGCTGATCGATTTCATAGCTGCTGCCGTCGAGTTGAAACTTGGGACTGGTGCACTGCGGTAGGGCGAGCACATCAGAGGGATAATCGCATTCGTGAGAGCGTCCGACCAGGCAATCACGCAGCCCGAGCGCACACACGATTTCCGTGGCACTGGCAATCAGAGAGACGATGCGCGGTTGTTGAGGGTTGGAACTCATGCTGAAAAACCGGGTCTTATCCTGGTGTAGAATACACCCACTTAGTTATACATTTACTTGGCAACAGAAGCGCAACGGCGGGCATAAGCCCGCTTGGCTGGAGACAAATGGTTGAATCAAGCTCACGTCACCGTGCCGGTATCGACGCTTCCGGCGAGTCGACCGCGTTCGATTCGCGCGTAGTTATCGAGCATGTGCAGCCCGAAATTGATGCCGGGAAGTTTCCAATTAAACGGGTGCTGGGCGAGAGAGTCGTGGTCACGGCTAATGTGCACACCGATGGACACAACGCTCTGCGGGCCGTGCTTCTCTACAAGCCCAGCCATGGGTCGCAGTGGCAGATGGTGGAGATGAGGTCGGCAGGCGCCGGGCTCGATCTTTATCATGCCGAGTTCGAGCCCGATGCGCTCGGCACTTACGAGTACACATTACAAGCGTGGGTTGATAATTTCGGCAACTGGCGGCGGGATACAACCAGGAAAATTGCCGCCGGCCAAGACATCGGTGTGGAGATTTGCGAAGGGCGCGCGCTTCTGGAACAAGCAGCCGCACGAGCAGCCGGAGCCACAGGCACTTCAGAGCTGAAGCACTACCTCAACATGATCGGCGATTCGCCGTCCTTGTCACAATCGTCGCCGTTGTTTACGGATCAGCGGTTGAGCGAGCTGATGCTGGAATTTGCCGAACGAGGCCGAGTGCGGCGGTACGAGCGCACATTAAAAGTCACCGTCGAGCCGCAGGAAGCACTTTTCAGCTCGTGGTACGAGCTGTTTCCTCGTTCGTGGTCGCCCATCGCCTATAAACACGGCACTTTGTCCGACGTGACGGCTCGTCTCAAATACGTAGCAGACATGGGCTTCGACGTTGTCTACCTGCCGCCGATACACCCGATAGGCACAACCAAGCGCAAAGGCCCCAACAACAGCTTGGAGTCGGAGCCTGGCGATCCCGGCAGCCCATGGGCAATCGGCTCACAAGAGGGAGGGCACAAATCAATCCATCCGGAATTGGGCACCTTTGAGGATTTTGCCGCGCTGGTGGATGCCGCCAAGCGACTCGGTATCAAACTGGCACTCGACATTGCTTTTCAATGCTCCCCGGATCACCCTTACGTCAGCGAGCATCCCGAGTGGTTTTACCACCGTCCCGACGGCAGCATCAAGTACGCCGAGAATCCGCCGAAGAAATACGAGGACATCTACCCTCTCAACTTCGAGTCGGAAAGCTGGCAACAGCTATGGGACGAACTCTGCGACGTGATTTTCTTCTGGATTGAAAAAGGCGTGCACATCTTTCGCATCGACAATCCTCATACCAAGCCGTATCCGTTCTGGCAATACTTGATCGCCAAGGTCAAATCTCGCCATCCGGAAACGGTCTTTCTGTCTGAAGCGTTTGCCAGGCCTCGCATAATGGAACAGCTGGCCAAATGCGGATTTTCGCAGTCCTACACCTATTTCACCTGGCGAACTTCGAAGTGGGAAATTACCAATTATCTGCACGAACTGACGCAAACGCAGGTTGTCGAATTTCTGCGTCCCAATTTCTTCGCCAACACGCCCGACATTTTGCCCGAGAACTTGCAATACGGCGGACCAAGCTCTTTCCTTATACGCGCTACCTTGGCGGCCACCTTGTCGGCAGCCTGGGGCATTTATGGGCCGGCCTTCGAGCTGTGCGTCAACCAGGCTGTACCGGGGACGGAAGAATATCTGGACTCCGAAAAATACGAGATCAAGAATTGGGAATTCAACGATCAACGCACGATTGCGCCGTACCTCGGCCGTTTGAATCAGATTCGCAAGTCCCACCCGGCGCTGCACAACAACCGCACGCTGCGTTTTCTCGAGATCAATTCCGACGAGCTCATCGCTTATTGTAAGACGGATCCTCGCGGCACCGATCTGCTGATCACGGTGGTCAATCTTGATCCTTATAACGTTCAATCCGGATATCTGACCTTGCCTCTGGAAGAGCTGGGCATCGATGCCGACTTTCAGGTGCACGACTTGATCACCGACCGCCGATATAACTGGTCGTCGCCCACTAATTTTGTTCAACTGCCGCCGAATGCGCCGGCCTACATTTTCAAAGTTCGCAAACGCGTTCGCCGCGAGTTCGACTTTGATTATTTTGTTTAGATAGACGGTAAAGGAACGACGATGGCCGAAGGCAAAAGGACAGATCCCTACTGGTACAAAGACGCGATCTTGTATCAGCTGCACATCAAGTCGTTCTATGACAGCAATGGCGACGGCTATGGTGACATTCAGGGACTGATTGAGAAGCTCGACTACATTCAGGACCTCGGCGTCGACACGATCTGGGTGTTGCCGTTTTACCCGTCACCGCTGCGCGATGACGGCTATGACATAGCCGATTACGAAACCGTCAACCCGGTATATGGCTCAGAAGACGATTTTCGGCTCTTCATGAAGGAAGCGCACAGGCGGGGTCTGCGCGTAGTTACGGAGCTGGTCATCAATCATACCTCAGATCAGCATCCATGGTTCCAAGCGGCGCGCCATGCAGCAAAGGGATCACCCGAACGCAACTTTTATGTTTGGACGGACGACGAAACCAAATACAAAGACGCGCGCATTATTTTCACGGACACGGAGAAATCGAACTGGACGTGGGACCCGGTGGCCAAACAATATTATTGGCATCGCTTCTTCTCGCACCAACCGGATTTGAACTTCGACAACCCCGAGGTTCTCGATGCCGTTATTCGCACCATGCTCAAGTGGCTCGAGATGGGCGTAGATGGTTTGCGCTTGGATGCGATACCGTATCTGGTGGAACGCGAGGGCACTAATTGCGAGAACCTTCCTGAGACGCACGAAATTTTGAAGAAGCTGCGGCGGGCGATGGACGATCATTTCGAAAATCGCGTTTTCCTTGCCGAAGCCAACCAATGGCCTACCGAAGTACGCGAATACTTCGGCTCCGGCGACGAATGTCACATGGCGTACAACTTCCCGGTGATGCCGCGTATGTACATGGCGATTCACATGGAAGATCGCCACCCGATTACGGACATCATGCGCGAGACGCCGGCTATTCCGGAGAATTGCCAGTGGGCGATGTTTTTGCGTAACCATGACGAGTTGACGCTGGAAATGGTCACCGATAGCGAGCGCGATTATATGTATCGCGCTTACGCACAGCATCCGCTCATGCGCATAAACGTCGGCATACGTAGGCGCTTGGCGCCGCTCATGGATTACAGCCGGCCCAAAATCCAGCTGATGAACAGCTTGCTGTTCTCGTTGCCGGGGACACCAATCGTATATTACGGCGATGAGATCGCGATGGGCGACAACATCTATCTTAGCGACCGCCACGGCGTCCGCACGCCGATGCAGTGGAGTCCGGATCGCAATGCCGGCTTCTCGCAGGCACCGTTCGAACAGCTATATCTGCCTCCGATTATGGATCCGGTTACCGGCTACCAGGCGATCAATGTGGAACAGCAACAGCTGGATCCATCATCGCTGCTCAATTGGATGAAACAGATCATCAAGCTGCGCAAACGCTACAAAGTTTTCGGGCGCGGCACGATGGAAATCCTCGACCCGAGCAATCGCAAGATTATGGCTTTCATCCGCAAGCATGAGGATGAAACCGTGCTCGTGGTGGCAAATCTTTCGCGGTATCCCCAAGCGGCGGAGATTTCGCTGCCGGGATTCCAGGGCGTGGCTCCTGTAGAAATGTTCGGGTTGAGCACGTTCCCGCAGATTGCCGAAGCGCCTTATCAATTCACGCTTGGACCCTACCAGTTCTATTGGCTTCTTTTGTCCAAGGTTCCGGAATCTCTGCCGATGCCGACTTCGGTCTTGCAGGAAACCAAGCTGCGCGAATCGACGGCCGCGGCGCGCAGCTCGATCAGCATCATCGAAATCAAGTCGGAAGATCCCTGGGTGGATTTAACTTCCGGAGTATTGAAGGTGAAGCTTGAAAGTCAGGTCCTACCCAGCTTCATCGCTCGTCAAAGATGGTACGGCGCCAAGTCTCAAGAGATAAAAACTGCGCGTATAGTCGACTGGGCGAGACTGAACATTCCGGCTGAAGATGCCGGGCTATTCATAGTCGAAGTGGAATCTGCCGAAGGCGAGAAAAACCTTTACTCCATGTATTTGTCCATTGCCTCAGGCTATCGGGCCAAGCAGATGATCGAACACAAGCCGCAGCGCGTGCTTGCCGAACTGCGCCGGCGCGCCGAAAGCCTGGCCGTGTACGACGCACTGCAAAGCGACATGTTCTGCAAAAAGTTGCTGCGCATGATTGGCGATAACGACAAAGTGCCTATGCAAAGCGGCGAGCTGGAAAGTGAAGCGACGCCCAGTTATGAAATGCTGCGCGCGCTTGGAGCCACCGAAGGCATCAAGCGGGTAACCGTCGAGCAAAGCAATTCGTCGATAATTTACGGCCAGCGCTATATCCTGAAGCTCTACCGCAAGCTTCAGCAGGGCACCAATCCCGACTACGACGCGCTGCGTTTTCTCACCGAGAAAGCAAAGTTCGGCAGTGTGCCTGCCGTGGCCGGCTCGCTGACTTACCGCAAGGCCGATAACATCCAGCGTTACATGGTGGGCATGCTGCAGCAATTCTTCGTCAACCAGGGAGATGGCTGGAAGCACACGGTCGAGGAATTCCGCCGGTTTTACGAGCGCGCCGAGTCGCGCGCTTACCTGATACCAAAGGTAGTGCCGCAAGACAAAGCGCTCGAGCAAATGGTGGCGGACAATCTGCCTCCGGAAGTGAATAACATGCTCGGCATCTATCTTGAGGAAGCGGAAAAGCTCGGCCTGCGCACCGGTCAAATGCATTGCGCTCTGGCTTCGGAGGCGACGGGGCGCCCGTTTGGCGCTGAGCCCATTTCCAAAAACGAGCTGGCGCAAATCGTCAAGGAAACGCACGAGCACATCGAAAAAATCTGCAGTGTTTTGCAAGCCAAGCAAATGAAAGTGCCGCCGGAGCAAAGGCAGCTAATCAGCAATTTCCTGTCCCGCAAGCAGCAGGCTGTGCAGGCGGTGACCAAACTGAATGATGCATCGAGTCTAATGAAAATTCGTTGCCACGGCGATTACCACCTGGGGCAGGTGCTGAATACTTTTGACGACTTCGTGATCTTCGATTTCGAAGGCGAGCCGGGCAGGACAATAGAAGAACGCGTGCAAAAGCACTCGCCGCTCAAGGACGTTGCCGGTATGGTGCGCTCCTTCAGCTACGGCGCCTATGCCAGCTTGTTCATGTTTGCCCACAAGCGACCGGAAGACGTGGAAAGATTCCTGCCGTGGGCATCTGCCTGTTCTACCTGGTCGGCAGTGGCTTTCCTCAAAGGATACCGCGCGGCTACGGCCGGACAGCCTTTTCTGCCTTCAGACGACAAGATGTTTTTCGAAGCACTGGTGCCGTTTGTCGTAGATAAAGCCATCTACGAGATCGGCTACGAGCTGAACAATCGTCCTGATTGGCTTTCCATCCCGATAACAGGATTGATTGAATATCTGAATTCCATGCAGCCAGGGAGAACGGCGAATGTCCGCTGAACCAAT
>DATNQY010000261.1:0-2355 GCA_036703785.1 Candidatus Obscuribacterales bacterium | reverse complement strand
CGGGCTTACCCAACTGAGCATAAAAGTAGCGATGATGCAGCAGCCTGTGGACCCAAACAGCAAGTATTTTTTGCCGGCGGTTGCGTCGCCGATGGTCCCTAAGATAGGCGCGGTAATCACAACCATGAGAGCGCTCACGGCAATCATCACAGTCAACAGCAATGTGCCGGCGGCGTGACTGAGCCCGGCACCGGGGGCGATTACTTTGACGAAGTAGGCGTTGTAAACGGCAGTAGCAACCACCGTTGCGTAGGTGGAATTAGCCACGTCATAAGAAGCCCAGGCGATGATTTCGCCTTTACTGGCCGCCGCCTGGGATGAGGGCTCCGGTTGCTGCCTGGCATCTCTTGCTGATGGTTCAGCCTCGTGCATGCCCCCATATTACGCTTTGGCTGAGGTTGGCGACCATTGGTTATAAAGCTTGAAGGTTGTGGAACCGGCACAACATGCGCTCGTCGGTCTCAATCGCGAAGTCGGCTCTTAAATTGAAATGCAAACTAAACCTTACAATGCGCCGCTAGTGGCGGCTTTTTTGTTGCTTCTGGTGCTGGTCGGATGCGCGGGCTTCGTGTGGCACCAAACGCGGTGGCAAACGAATTCCGGCATTGCACACGGTGGCATGAACGCCGCTTTGGCCAAGTTTGGATTGCCTTCTCGCCCCTATACCGTGCTCTTCATGGGTGATGACGTTTCCTACACTCAGGACGGACAGCGCCAACTACCCAATGATGACAGCTTCAAAGGCCGTTCGGACACGATGATGCTGTTGCGCATTGATCCGGCCGCGATGTCGGTAACTGCTCTGCAAATTCCTCGTGATACCGTCACTAAGATTCCCGGACATGGTCACCAAAAAATAAATGCCGCTAACGCCATCGGTGGTCCGTCATTGGCGGAAGCAGCCGTTTCCGACCTGATCGGTGTGCCGGTTGATCACTATTTTCTACTCAATTTGCGAGGGCTTGTCGAAGCCGTAAACGAATTAGGCGGCATCACGGTGGCAGTGCCGAAACGAATGGCATACATGGACTGGACTGCAAAGCTCAAGATCGATTTGGAGCCCGGCATGCATACTTTGACCGGCAATCAAGCCATGGGATTCGTGCGATTTCGTCATGATGAAATGGGTGATATCGGACGCATCCAGCGCCAGCAAATTTTCATGCGTGCTGTTTCGCAAAAGTTGCTGAACCCGAGTAGCTGGCCTCACATTCCCAGACTGCTCGAAATTATCCACTCGAATGTCGCTACGGACCTCAGCGATTTCGATCAGATGCAGGCATTCAATTTATTGCGCACGGCGCCCAACGATCATTTGCGTTTCGTTATGCTTCCCGGACATCCTTCGCGCTCGGGAAATTGGGTGCCGGACGGGCAAGCGCTCGGGCAGGCGCTGAGCGGTTGGGCCGGATTTCCTTCTGTTTCCGGCAGTGGGCAGCAAACTGAATGAGCGTGATTAGTAATACGTATACGGGCTGATCCCGAATTGGGCGCGCAATTTTTTGTCCAACGATTTATTGGACATATCGAGAGAAGCCATGCGCAGGCGATCGACTCGCAGGTTGTCCATCGCGTTATCGGACTGATTGCTATCAAGAGCATGCAGATATTTGCTGAAGAACGCTCGCCCGGTGGTGAAGTAATCGACGTACCCTTTCTGCAGTTCGACAGTTTGCGGGGTCGGCGGCAAACTGTTGAGCTGTTTGGTGGCGACCGTGTAGCGGCTGACCATCTTCGACAGCAGAGCTTTGCCTTCGGCTTTATCGCCACTGCCGGCTCCGGTGAACATTTCAGTCATCAACTTACCACTAGTCATTTTTTCTTCCGGAGTCATCTGTGCTTGGCGCCGTATGGCATCGTATCTGGTGAACCATTGCACAATCTTTCCGTGACCCGAAGGCTGAGTTCGGGCGGACGACGGCAGCGCCGACGGTGTAATCGCGGTCTGCGTAATCGTGGACTGCGTAATCGCAGCCTGCGACTTGGTTAGCTTATTGAACCCCTGAGCTATTAGGATGCCGGTTAGTGAAATTGCCGAGATCAGCGCCCCATGAGCCAAAATTTTGTTTTCTCGAACATCGAACTTCATCCAGGATTCCTCTCACGCTTCAACCAGCCCGTCTCCTTCTGCGGGCTTCTCCGGGCGGGCCGACGGGTGGATTTGTGATTGGTTCCAAACTTAAAAAGAACAAAACGGCGGGCTTTCGCCCGCCGTTACCATTCTCATTTCGCCGTCACGTTTAGACTGCCGGCAGACTTGGTGCTGTTGTTGAGGTGCCGAAAAATGTCGGCATATCGCTCGGCTTGACTTCGTGCGCGCTGGAAAGCGTCCAGTCGCCGCCGCCGGCAAGCTCG
>DATNQY010000260.1:0-7577 GCA_036703785.1 Candidatus Obscuribacterales bacterium | reverse complement strand
GCGACGCCGGAAGAGAAGCAAAGATTCTGGGCTCTATATCTGCAGTGCCGAGATCGGTAACTTTTGGGTTGTTTGTTGACAAGGAGTCGAGCTGCTTGCGGAACCAGGTGGTTTCGGCGATCAATGTCAAGGCGGCGTGGGTTCGCTACCTATAATGACCAAACGGACACAGATATTTTCGCGAAATCAAAGCTACTCGCGAAATGATCTCTTGATGCTCGCGCCCTTATTTTCTTAGGCTATTGCAGCTCAAGTTTTTTCATAGTCTCACAACACACAGCCTACTCTAAACGTCTTCTCGCGCCATCAGTTGCCCATTTTGTTCGCCGCTTGCGAACAGTGGAGTGATCGGTGCGAAATTCGTGCCACCGAATTTGGTGCTCAAGGATGAAGGTATGAACGAGGTCATCCAGAAGATCTTGAATGTGATCTTGCCGTGGCGTTGGTGGACTGCCTACTGGCGTCACATCGAAAAGATCACAACCAGCGGATATATCGCCGAGCCCTCGCCGACGATGATCGCTGTCGTAAATGCCGTTTTCAGCTTTCTGCGCTGGATACTCATCGGCAAAGTTACCGTCGTGAACGATCAATACTTGGATACGCCCGGACGCATCATCGTCTGCGCCAACCACAGCACGTATCTCGATTCGCTTGTGTGTTTTCCGATGATGCACAGGCCCGTCCGCGCCCTTGGTGCATACGAAGAGATGCGCAGATGGCTGGGAATTCCGGCGTTGGTGTTGACAAAGATTGGCGCGATCCCCGTCGATCGCAGTCATGGCGCGACGGTTTTGGAACCCGCCATTAAGGTTCTGGTCTCCGGACAGCCGGTTGGACTTTTCCCGGAAGGCAAAATCAGCCCGACTGGTGAGCTGCTGCCGTTGAAACCCGGAGTCGCACTCATCGCCAATGCTGCCTATGAGCGGCTTGGTGGCAAAGAAACCGTCGCCATCCTGCCCGTGCACTTTTGCTTCGGCAAGAGGCATCCGGAAAGAGCCGTCCATCTGTGGAAGATGGGCTTGCGCTGGCGCGGAGGAATTACAATCACCATCATGCCGCCAATCTGGCTGCACGAGATGGAAGATCGCAGCGTCGACAACATCATGTGCAAAGTCCGCAACGCACTGACGAGCGTCAAGTGCGCCACGACGAGCGATCTGCTCAAGATTTGCGGAGGCAAAGATGCGTAAGTTTTCGATGACGCTTGATTTGCCGAGGCAATGCGAGTGCTGCGGCGCTCAGTTGCAGTCGGCAGATCACCAACAATCACGCGGCAGTTACCGCGTGGAACTTCCCGAGGGCGAGATTCCCACACAGGTTGCCTTAGGCAATGCCGTGCGTGTGACGTTGGCTCGCGGGGTGTTGAGTATCGCGCTACGACAGAGCGCATCCAGCAAAGGCACATGGGCGCTTGAGCCAATGTACAACACTGAGGCGTTCGGCAAAGCACTTCGTGAGAAGTTGAGCGATGAACGGCGTGATCGGGCTGACGATGAACTGTGTGATCGGCCTGACGACGATTGGCTTCGGTTTAGTTTCACCTTGCCGCAGTTTAAGCCCTGGTACAGTACCTGGTACGCGGAGTTGAAGTTTGTCGAGGCTTTGCCTTTGACTGTCTTCGGTCATATACCGATGATGCCGGCTCCAAATGCGGCAACGCTGCTGGTTAAGCTGGAAACGCTGGAGTAGCTGGTTGCTCGAGGTGGAGCAGCCTTGGCGGCACTAGAAAAAATTGCGGGAGATGCAACTTTTTATAGTGCCTCGCGAACGAGGAAATAGGGGTGCGATTTTTAGGATACGCATCCCTGTTTTTTCGCGCTCTGGTTGCTGCCATATTTACTCGTTTTTTCTTTTTCAAAACGATATGGCGTAGTATAAACGCCTGCTCAAGCTACCGCCGGCTAGTCGGTACGTGCAATGCGATGCCTAGATGCAATGCGATGCCTAGATGCAACAAGTGGCGCGAGGTTGCCCTTGCGCCACCGATTGCCTCTCTCTCTGAGAAACCTGTGTATATCGTCCGGCGTTTTATCGCCATGGGTGCTGTACTGAGCCAAGGCATTGGCACGGACCATGTGGGTCCGCCGAGCGTCGGCTATGCCGGGACGATGCGTGAGGGTCGTTCGTTGGGGGTGACCTCTACGCGTTTGATGATAATTTAGGGCAAAGTTGCCGTTTCGTCACTGTGGAAAATACGAATTGGAACCATTTTTGACGTTTCGCCACACTTGTGTGTAAATGCCCAGTCCACATTAAATGGAACGGCTCGCCGGAAGTTGCGTCACAAGTGGGCGGACGCACGGCGTCGCACATACGCACATGTAGCAGCCGCCGTAGACACTGTAGCAGCCGCCTGGACAAATGTAGGAGCGCCATTTGACATATGTTAATGCAGAAGTCGATCGGAAAGTGCACAATAGAAGCGGTTGCAGCCGGTTTACACTATTTGAGTTGCACCGAATGTGATACCACATGGCGTTAAACATTAATCAGAGCGCAAGCATTACCTGCATCAACCCGGCCACAAAGAAAGTGCTGGGCGAAGTCAAAGTGTCAAGGGCGGACGAGATAGACGCGGCGGTGAAGGCGGCACATCAAGCGCAACGCTCGTGGCAGCGGTTGTCGCTGAAAGAAAGATTGGCGATAATCGAGCGTTTCCGGCAAATTCTATTCGATTCCCGCGAAGAGCTTGCTCGGCTCATAACCAGCGAAACAGGTAAGCCGAAGGTCGAATCATTGATTGCCGAAATCTTCGGCGTGCTGGAGACTTGCGCCTGGCTGCGCACCCATGCGCCCAAGGTATTGGCGCGCGAGCCGGTTGAGCTCAATGCGCTTTTCTTGCCTGGCAAGCGCGCGTACAACGTTTATGAACCTCACGGCGTCATCGCGGTCATTTCGCCGTGGAATTATCCTTTCTCAATTCCTGTGGCCACAATTCTTTCGTCGTTGACCGGGGGCAATGCCGTCGTTTGGAAGCCCTCGCCCAAGACGGCGCTGATCGCTCAGGCGGCAATGGATATCTTCCGACGCGCGGGTTTTCCAGAAAACCTGATTCAGCTTCTCCAAGGTGACAAAGTTGAAGCCGAGCGCCTGATCTTATCGGATGTACAGCGCGTGATGTTCACCGGTTCTACAATGGGCGGCAAAGCGATCATGGCGCTTGCCGCCAAGAAGCTCTTGCCGGTGACTCTCGAATTGGGCGGCAAGCACGCGGCAATTGTCCTGGAAGATTCGGACATCGACGAGATTGCCAGACCGCTCGTGTGGGCTGCGTTCACCAATGCCGGGCAGGCTTGCGCTTCGATAGAACGCTTGTATGTTGCTCGGTCGATTAAAGATCGCCTTGTCGCTCGCCTCGTCGAGCATACGCGTGCCCTGCGGCTAGGCGATGGACTCAGCGAAGAAACGGACATCGGACCACTCATCGACGAATCGCAAGCGCTGCGAGTAGAAGAGCAGGTGCAAGACTCGATCGCTAGAGGCGGGCGGCTGGCAATCGGCGGAAAAACGCGGTTTGATCTGGGTGGATTTTTTTTCGAACCGACCATTATTGATGACGCGCAGGCCGGGATGCGAATTGTCGATGAGGAGATCTTCGGGCCGGTTCTGCCCGTCATCGGCGTAGTGGATGAGCAAGAAGCGATTCGATTGGCTAATGAGTCATCGCTCGGTCTGGGCGCTTCGGTATGGACTCAGGATACCGAGAAAGGCGAGCGGATCGCTCGCGAAATACACGCGGGAATGGTGTGGATAAACGACGGACTCTACAGCCACATCGCGCCTGATGCACCCTGGGGTGGTGTCAAAGAAAGCGGATTTGGACGGATGCATTCGGCTGCGGAATTGCGCGATCTGGTTTACGTCAAGAATATTGGTGTGAACAAACAACAAGAGCAGGTGTGGAACTATCCCTACACCAAAGCAGCAATTGACTATGTGCGTGGTGGAATGGAACTTGTTCATGGAGCGGCGACAGAGAAGTTTGCCGCGCTGCGAAAAATCATCGACGCCTCGTTAAGACTGAAACGCTGACGGCTCGGTCGTGCCGCGCTATTCGGCGAAATTAGCGGCTAGTGACCAACCGCAATTGGTGGCTTGCTAGCGGCGGCCGAAATTGGGTGGGTTGGTAGCACCCTTTGTCGCGATCAGAAAATTTCGTCAGACGAAACGCCAAAAATCGCGCTTGAACGGCAATACCGCTCTGCCCGTCCAAAATGTCTCCAAAACCTGTGATTTCGTCTGGCGAAACTTCCCGAGCGGCCGCGAAGGGGCATCTGCCCTCGCCAAACAGCAACTATAGCAAGTAGCAAGAAATCATCAAGAAACAAAATGGGGCAATCCCAAAAATGCAGGGACGCCGATATCAAATCTTGGACGTCGATATCGATCTTGGACGCCGATATCGATGCGGGGCAATCGAAAGCGATCGCCCCCGCATCGAAAGGTGCTTGCATTCAGGCAACACATTGGCTCAGTGCGGCAGCGCGCTCCAATACGGCTTGATCGCGTTGAACATGCGAGTGTAGCCGATTTGGTGCGTGGGATGCAGCAGGTCGCTCATCGTAGTGCGCAGTAGACTGCCGTCGGGTTCCAGCATGGCACTGCCGATGTCGGCATACCAGACGTGCTGGTTGTCGGCGAGCGTGGAAATCTGACGGTTGACGTCGTCGATTTGCCCGCGAATGAAATTTTGCGGGCTTGCTTCGCGCGGCAGGATACCGAGCACCAGAATGCTGGCCTTAGGCAGCTTCGCGCGCACCTCTTGGACGTCCGCTTTGACGCCGAGATAGACATCATGGCGTTCGGAAGCAGACAGCGGCGTCGAGCCCATGTGGTTCGTGCCGATGAGAATGATGACGCGCGTGGGCGGCGTTCCCTTGAAGTTTAGCTCGCCGTGCTGCATACGCCACAGCAAATGCTGTGTGCCGTCGCCGGGAATGCCGAAGTTGACAGCGCCGGCTCCGAAGATTTTGTGCATAAGCTGGGTGTTCATCCCCGCGGTAATCGAGTCACCGAGGAAGAGAGTATCGACGCCGCCTTGCTGCGCGCGCCACAAGAGGTTGGCATGGTCTTTCGTCCACCACTTGTCCTTGCGAGCAGCAGGGACTACGGTGTAAGGCTTCGCAGCCGGCGACGCTGCAGTCGCCTGGGTAGCGAGATGCGTCTGGGTAGCGGCATGCGTCTGGGTAGCGGCATGCGTCTGGGTAGCGATATGCGCCTCTGTAGGGACATTCGCGAAAATAGGATGATCTGCTGCCGCAGCAGGTGTCGCCATACTCATGGTAATGGCGGCAATTGCCGCGATGGCAGACACCGCCAGCGTCGACCGGCGGTGCGCGTTTCGGTTAGTCATCGGAAACTCCATCGATGTGCATTTGCGCACAAGAAGATCCGGGATCGCGACACGCAGGCCGGTAGCCTGCGCTCCTCTACAACGCAGGCTGGTGGCCTGCGCTCCTCTGTAGCGGCGGGCGGAAGCCCGCTTGCGACCCCGGCATGCAAAGTCAGTTCAACACCGGTGTTAGACCGATGTGCTCAGGGCGCCGAAGTCTGGTAAATGAGCTTATCCACCAACTTCGTCCATTGGTCAGACGGGTCGAAGAACTTCGGTTCCGTCACGATGTGCTTGTCGATGGTGAAATTCGGATCCGTCGGTTTCCACTCGATCATCGTTTGATGATCTTTATCCCAGTGCTGCACCAGAGAAAAATCCCAGCTGTAGGATTTGTAGTTGTATTCCCAGGTGGTGCCGTCCGGGAGATACTGGATGGCCTTGGTCACATAGAACGGGCTGTATCCGCCGTAAAGCGTCATGTGGCGATACTTCGTTTTCCCATCGGCCGCGTACTCCTCGATGGTGCTCGGCGTGTTGCCATACCACGATCGACCTTGTTCGCTCAGGACGTACCAGAGAGTTCCGTCCGCCCGGTGCACCGTAAACTCGGGGCTGCCGCCGACCATCTCCATATGCATCAGAGCTGCGCCGTTTTCTGACCACGTGTCGAGCACCTTGGCTCCGGAGACGATACCGCCGCCGTAGCGGGGGAAGGTGCCGACGAAATGAGCCCGCTGTTGCCCCGATTCGTAATACCAGGTGATATCGGTCTGTCCTGAGGAACGCGGCGTCTTCTCTTGCGAGAAAATCTTGCCGTTGGGCCAATACCGAGTCGAGGTTGTGGCGCCGTCCTTGCCGACACTCAGTTGCCACGCGGGTTTGCCATCCAACCAATTCTCCGTTGCTTCGACGATCGTTTTACCGTTGTCTGCATACTTGACCTGCTTGCGCACGTCGCCGTTTGCCGACCAGACCGTCTCTGATTCCAGGGTGCCGTTGTCGCGAGAATGCCGTACGCCCGTTTCGCCATTGGTGTAGACGATCTGCGGGTCGTTGTATCTACAATCAGCGCCGGGCGATTGCATGATCAGCCAATCGCGGTATTGGCGCGTGATCAATTGCTGACGCGGCTTGCACGCCTGACTGACGTGAATGTTCAAAGTCTTCGCACGGTAATGGTTGTACGCCATCGTGCCTGCCACTCCGACAATCAGCATGACGCCGAGCGAAGCGACAATCTTTACTAGTTTCTTCATGAGTAAACCCATGTCTGTCCGAGTGCCTTTGCACTGCGGATGGATGAGCGTTTAGTCCAGAGAAATGTTGTTGTTCGGTTGTTGCGGGATGAGAGACAAAAGATGCCTCAGCCTATGAGATTGAGAGGGCAAATCTAAATAGCCATAGCCACTGAAAAGCTATAAATTCGCTAAATCTGCGAGAGCTTGCGTCAGCTTGACATTACGCAGGAGAGCTCCTATGCCCGATTCATCAGCATTGGCGCCATTCATGCTAGCCTAACGAGTAGAAGCTCACATCGCAGAAGAGAGCTTGGTATCAAAGGGGAAAACTATGGCTAATACGCGCAAAGTTTGCTTGATCGATGGCAGCCGCACCCCCATTGGAACATTTGGGCGATCGCTCAGCCGCGTCAAGGTGGACAAGCTGGCCGAGCACGCTATGAAGCAAGCAATTCGCAAATCAGGCGTGCAGCCGAATGACATCGACGGCATTATTCTCGGGCACGGTTATCAGTCGGGATACACGCCCAACACCGCGCGCTTCGCCGCGCTTGCTGCCGGATTGCCGGCGAGCATTCCGGCGATGACCGTTCAGCGCCAGTGCGGCTCCGGTATGGAAGCCGTCGATCTCGCCGCCAAAGAAATCATGCTGGGCAACGGTGACGTTTATCTCGCCGGTGGTGCGGAGTCGATGTCGACAGTGCCTTACCTTGTCGATGGACAACTGCGTTTCGAAGGGAAGCCGGCAGAAAAATTCAAAAGTTTCGCCAGCCAGTTTGCAAAAGGCCCGGTACCCCAAGTCCTCGATGCAATTTCTCGGGGATACGATTCCGGCCCCGTCGGCAATGGGCTGAACAAGATGTTCGCCAACATCAACAAGTTCGGACCGCGTCCATACATCGGCTTGGTCGATGATGCACTTCTGCCGACATGCCATTTGTGGGACACCGAAACAACGCACATGGCTGGTACCGCGCAGCGACTGGCTGACACATATGACA
>DATNQY010000259.1:0-8998 GCA_036703785.1 Candidatus Obscuribacterales bacterium | reverse complement strand
CCTGCAGCGCGGGCGTACCCAGAGGGGCTCAATGCAGAAGCTGCCGCGATCCAGCCCGCTGTTGTGTGCGACAATGTTGGCGTCGTACAGGGCGGTGCCACCATAAAAGCCAAACGCAAAAACGATGAGCGTTATCTCCGGCAGCTCGAACTGCCGGGCATGAGCGACGACGCTCAAGAAAAACTGTTTGCTTCCACAGTCGTATTGCTCGGCCTTGGCGGCGTCGGTTCAGCTTGCGCCGGATATCTGGCAGAGGCTGGTATAGGTAAGCTTGTTCTTGTCGATCCCGAGAATGTTTACGAGGAAGATTTGAATGCGCAGCTCTTGCTGACAGAGGCGGATATTGGCCGTACGAAAGTAGAAGCCAGCGAGCAGCGGCTGAAAGCGCTAAATCCGCAGATCGAAATTGTCAGCCACAAGCAAAAGTTCACCACTCACAACGCCGACAAGTTCATCGCGCAGGGTGATGTGATCGTGGATTGCATGGGTAACTGGCAGGACAAATTGAACGCCTCGGACGCCTGTATGCATGCTGGGAAAATACTTGTGCATGCCGGCGTGCGCGCCTTCGAGTTTCAAGTTTATGTGATGATCCCCGGGCGTTCCGCTTGCTTGCGCTGCTTGTTCGCCGACACGGGCATTGAGGATGTGGTGTCCAGCGGCGAAGGTCCGCAGGGCATCCTTGGCCCGGTCGTCGGGATGGCGGGGGCCTTTCAGGCGGTGGAAGTGATTAAACTAATTTGCGGATTGGGCGCCACACCGGGAAATTATTTGATCAAGTTCGATGCGCTCAGGCGATACGTCGATCAGGTGATGGACCTCGGACCGCGTCCCGGCTGCCCCGATTGCGGCAAATAATTATGATCACGGCCCGGTGAAGTTGTCGCGCACAGCCTGGCGTTCTTTTAGCTTTTCCAGAAGCGTGTTATAAGCTTGCGCGTGCCCGCCACCGAACGCCCTCCCCCATAGAATACCTGTAGGTCCATCGGCCTTGGCGGCCCGTTCACGTTCTGGTTCTAGATCAAATGCAGAAAAGAATGACCTGCCGAACGGGCTCAGCGTTTTCATCATGGCCACGTCGTTTGGCGAAATTACAGAATCAGGCGCGTTGTCTTTCAAATATTTCTCGACGAGAGCCCGGGCATCGGGATCTTTTATTTCGCTCCAATCCTGCTTGGACATAGTGGCAATCTTGTCAAAATCATTGATGATACGCTGGGCACCAGCAGCGATCGCCGGATCTTTAGCCTGATCGCGGAACGCCTCCAGTTGCGGTTTGGAAACGGCTGCCGTGCAATTCTTATCGGCGGCCAGCGCAACCAACGACAAAACATCTTCCATGAGTTCGGGCTTGGTGGCTGATTGCTTTGCCTCGTCGGCTAGATCACCCATAGTGAAATGAATCCGACCGGGTCGCGGAAAGCCGCCGCTGCACTTTTCGCCGATCGGCTCGGCGCGCCAGGATTCAGCTTCGCCCATAAGTACGACTCCTAATTTAATTCCGGGGAACCACGACAATATATTGCGTTGCCAACCACAAATCAATGATAGAAACACGAACATGAAGTCCAAGGGGTAATCTCATGCGTAGTTCTACCCATGACAAAAAATCGGTGGCCACATATGCTGGCTCTAACCCCACGCTGAATATTCGCCTTAACGGCACCACCCACCGGTTCTTCGGTGGACATCGGCGGTCACGTCGAGTTTTCCCTGGCGGGACAACCAGGTGCCACCACCGAGGTCCGCAATTTGACGGGAGTCACCGCCAGCAATGGCGTGCTCAGTGCCGATGTCAGCGGATTTTCTCTACGGCCGCTGGACAATGGATATCTTGCCGCGCGCATGTTCACGCACGCATTTTTGTTCAACAGCACAACCGATCTGTGCGTTTATCCGAATGCGGACATTTATCAACCATGAAGTATCGACCAGGCGGATCAAAGAAGTGCGCAATAGACCGATAAACAAAATTGTTGATTCCGATCTTTCGTCCATATCGCCACGAATGTTCAAAGTCCAGTCGTGATGAGGCATCCGAGAAATTGTGTTTTTGGCTGAATTTGCTCATTTATCAACAAAAAAGATGATCGAACTGCCTGCACTTTAAGAATTGCTCTTCACATGCTGGGCGTTGAGCTCGAATGTTTTGCGCCGTGTTCTTCCGACACGGTTGCCAGGTTGAACTATTAAAAGCAGGAAGTCCGACTAAACAAAAATGATAATGTCAATTCATTTCAACAGTTTTGCTTCGATGTCTAGATCGCAGCAATACTCTGTGTTTTGCGAATGTGCGCATTTTCCGGCTCATCGCCTCAATCAACAAAAAAGTTGATCTCTTACATTGAGACATCGACAGCCACCGGCGGTTGTTAGGTTCTTAGTAGCTTTGTGATTCTTTAGTTTGATCTTCGTGCTGCGTTTGGGCTGTGGGATCCGCATGGCGCAATGCCGCCAAAACAGCCGGCGCCCTGCCGGCGCAGCGGGTGCGCACGAGCGTTTCAAACAATTTCCACTGGCGCTCCGTTTCTTTCACCGCCAGCTCTTGCGCTACGGTGAATTGTGTAGCGCCGCCGGCAACAACGACCCTGCCACCAGGCGTGGTGGCAGCGCTTTTATCGATCGGATCGTTGCCGTCCACGGCCATGCAAGCGGCCAATTGCTTGCCACTCTTGCTGCCGCCATATCCGTCGGGCACGCGATTCCAATCGACGAGCGGCAAATTGTAGGGGTCGGATTTATTGTGCTGGTCTTCCAACTCCAGTTCGATGTAGTTGGTGTGCAGATAGAAATCTTGAACGGCGTGGAGCATCAGCCCAAAGTGACGTAGAGCGTCCGCCCGGCTTTGCTCATCGGTGTCCGCTTCCGCCGACAAAGTGAGGGCGCGGTTCTTCTCGCGGTTGATGTATGCCACGGCCGCCGGAAAGACGTTGCCCTCGAAGTGGCGACGTTTTTCAGATTGCCCCTCGCCAGGCGCATCCTGTGAGTCGTTGGCGTCGATTACTGCCTTCAGATTGGCGGGCGCCAGCGTCGAATTGAGAGCGTCCCGGGTGATTGCGCCGTGCACACTCAAGGCAGCGCGGCTGCTATCCAAGGCATATAAAGCCGCGGGCATCGCCGCTGACAATGCCAGCAAGGCAAGGATGTATTTGTTTTTATGCATCGTGCCGAAACGCCTTAGCATCACGCCGGTTCTCCCTTTGCACACCCTAGATTCTACCCAGCCGAGTGCCTGATGTTGCTCTAATGCAAGCCGCCCGGCAGTGCCGCCCTATAATAAGCGGTCCGCGACCTAGACATAGCGGGCTTGGCAGGAGTGTGTGCTTGCGCAGCAAGCCGCAATACGCCCCTCCGGTCGGCCGCCGCTAAAATCGGTAACCCCGCTACATCTTCTGAAACGCCGCTACACGTCCGTGAGAGAAGCATCGATGAGCATCCAGGTTAACCCGCTCGCCGTTACCAGCGCGCCTTTGACCAAAAGCCTTTCGGATACGGTTTTTGTGGCATTCGACACGGAAACTACCGGCTTGAGCCCGGTAGCCTGCCGGCTCGTCGAGATTTCGGGCGTCAAATTCCGCCTGGACCGAGCCGAAATCGACACCTTCCAGGCTTTAATCAACCCTGAAGTGCCAATTCCGCCAGGCGCCGCCGCCGTGCACGGCATCACCGACAGGATGGTTGAGAAGGAGAGAACGTACGATCAAGTGGTGCCGGACTTTATTGCCTGGGCAACCGCAGAAGATCCCAACCTACCGGCATCGCCAGGCAACCAGACGGTGCTCATCGCCCACAACGCACCCTTTGATATTGGATTTCTGGAAGTGGCGTTGTGCAAGCTGAATTTGCCCATGCCAGCGAATCTGGTGCTGGACACGCTGCCTCTGGCACGCCAATTGCTGACAGATGTGATGAACTACCAGCTAAAGACGCTGGTCGAGCACCTGAAGATAGATGCCGCCACCTATCACCGTGCACTGGCGGACAGCTATCACGTGCGCAATTTGTTTCTGCGCATGGTTGATACGTTGCCGGCAGGAAGCACGCTCGAGAGGCTGGTGGAATTGAGCGGCAAGCTGCACTTTTTCGACCGCTCGCAGACGGAGGAGGACGATCGCTGGACCAACGACCCGCAGTTTACAGCCATCAAGCAGGCCATCGCCGACGGGGCTAATTTGCGCATCTTCTACAGCGGCGTCCGCAAGACGGAGCGGATAGTGACACCGCGTTCGGTGCTGTTCACCGGGGGCAACCCCTATCTCAGTGCCTTCTGTCATCTGGCTTCCGCCGAGCGCACGTTCAGAATTGATAAGATAATGAAGATGGAAATGCTGGATAAATAGCTATGTTCAAACGAAAAACAGCGTTGCTCTTCTGCCTGGCGATATGCACCGTATCGCTGTCTCAACCTTGCCAGGCAGGTCTGCTCAGGAAAATGCTGAATCCTACCGGACAGGGATTCAAGAACGCCAAGAGTAGCGCCGCAAATTCCGACAAGAGCGGGCTTGCGCCGGCCGGTACAGATAAAACACCGACGAGCAGTGTCTCTGTGCGCCAGACGATACTTAAGCAATCTGCGCCCGCGGCCACCGGCCGTACAGGCGGCACCGCGGCGAACGTACCGACTAATGGCAAGGACGTCACCACCGTCGCGCCCAAGCAATTGAACAGCGAAGATGCCTACAACGTCGAAAAACACTCGAAGCTCGGGGATACCTTCTTCAATCGGCACGATTACACCAATGCTCTCATCGAGTTCAGCGACGTAGTAAAGATTGATCCCGACAACTTCAAAGCGCATTTCATGCTCGGCAAAGTTTTGATCAACATGAACGATTATCCTGAAGCGCTCAAAGAATTCGATCGCGTAGTGGAAATTCGCCCGCGCAACAGCGACGCTCATGTGATGCGCGGAGAAACGCTACGCTTGCAGGGCAAACATCAACTTGCGTTCAAAGAATACAAACGTGCGATTAAGTTAAACCGCAGCAATGCGCTCGCGCACGCTTACCTTGGAGAATGCTACCGCTCGAAAGGCTGGTTCCGTCCCGCCCTTTTCGAAGTCCATCGCGCACTCGAGCTCGATAAGAATTTGACGGCTGCGTATTTGATTGAAGCGCAGACGTATCTCAATTTGCAGGAAAACAAATTAGCATTTAGCGCGTTCAACAAAGCTATTGAAAAGAATCCGCACGATCCGGTGGCGCACGCCCGTTATGCGCGCGCACTGGGTGGCGACCGTAAGTGGGAAGAAGCAGTGGTCGAGTTTTCACGCGCAGTGCGACTGGATAAGAAGTATGCAGAAGCGCATCAGGGATTAGCCTGGGCAATGGCCAATCTCAACAAACTCAATGATGCGCTCGATGAAGCGCGCGCCGCTGTGGCGGTGGCGCCAAACAGTCCGGATGCGCATTCCGTGCTGGCCTGGGTCTATGAGAAGAAGGGCGACGCCGCTGCAGCGGTTACGCATTATCGCCTCGCGCTCAAGCTCGATCCCAACAACGCTCACCTGCACAAAGCGCTCGGCAACGCGCTCAGCGACGCCGGCGACAGCAATGGTGCCATTGCAGAACTGGTGCTCGCCACACAACTGCAACCCAAAGACAGCGAAACACAATTGCAGCTAAACGCGCTGCTGCAAAAGAAAGCCGCCGCCAGCGCGGCGACTACGGGCACCAGCCACTAATTCGAAGCGCCAGGTACTTGTTGTGCAACCGCGGCTGCATGATCATCGCGATGCCAGTACTTCAGGTAGTTGATGTACCAGCGGCAAAAATCCTCGGTCTTGGGGCTATCGGAGCCTTGCATCTTTAGATAGAGCGCCAGAGTCTTATCCGCTGACTGCACGGTGTCATCGACTTTGCCCTCGTCGGCAAGGATGTTGGTCAATTGCCGGCGGGCGTCTATCACCTCACTGTTGTCTTGCGCGGGAAACAACTTGGTTTCAACATCCACATGCTCGCGGGCCACCATCTCAGCCAGATCGTACTTATGCTCCTTGCGCAACGCTGCTGCCAGCCGAGAAAGGCTGTGCCCGGTGTACCAATTTACTTTACCAAACTGGCGCCTTTTGACCTCAAGGGCCTGGCGCGCGGTTTTCTCCGCCTCGGCATAGCGCCCCAAGTCGAGATATTGCTGGGCAAGTTCATCAAGGATAGAACCACGTCTGCCGTCTTCCTCATGTCCGGAGCTTATCACGAGTGCTTCGTTCAAACTGGCCGCCGCTTGGTCGTACCATTTGAGATAGCCTTGCAAACTTCCCTGGTCGAGCAGGATACTCTCGAGATCACCTGCAGGCGCATGCGCCCGTTTCGCTTCCTTAAGAGCCTGGCGGTAATATCCCGCAGCTTCCAGATAATTGTCCGGACCGATGCGCATCTGTTCTTGACCTTGCTGTTGCAAGCGCTGCCATGGAGTACGTGCCGTGAAGAAATAGAATGCTGCCGCCACAAGCGATAACGTGATGAGCGCCACAAAGATGATCTGCGCGCAGACCTTCGCGGCCTTCAAATAAGACCGCAGTTTCCTGCGCATCTGGGAATGCTCTTTGACAGGATTCCTACCCAAAAGAATCAACTCGAGATCACGTTTTACGTCGGCAGCGGACTGATAGCGGTTGTCCGGCTCCTTCTCGAGCATCTGCATCACGACACGTTCCAGTGCGCTACCGATATTGCGGGCGGAAGCCACCGCTTTGAACAAAGGCGGGCGTTCGTTCAAATGCTTGTACATCACCTGCATGGGTCCCTCTGCCGCAAAAAGGGGCTGTCCGGTGAGTGCTTCGAACATGGCACAGCCCAGCGAATAAATATCTGTTCTGTTGTCCACTTTCTGTCCGCTGCACTGCTCCGGACTCATGTATTGCGGGCTGCCCAGCAACATGCCGGTATGAGTCAGTCCCGATGTTTTTTCATCGCTCGAAACTTCCTTGGCAATGCCGAAGTCGACCACACACGCAACCGGTTTATCGGCACTCCCGGAAATCATAATGTTGCTTGGCTTAATATCTCGATGAACGATTCGTTTGCGATGCGCATAATCCAAACCGTCGCAGACCTGGATGAATATGTTCAGCGTTTCATCTTGAGGCAGAGCGTCCTTGCCGGCGATGTACTGCTGCAAGGAAACGCCCTCGACAAAATCCATCACCAAATACGGTGAACCATCGTCGGTGGTGCCATAGTCATGGATGCCGGCCAGATTCGGGTGGTGCAATCCGCTTGCCGCTTTCGCCTCTAAATCGAAGCGAGCCACGACATCGCGATCGAGTCCGTTTTTGCTCGGCAACATCTTCAGGGCAAGGAATTTATGCAACTGCTTGTGGCGCACGCGATAGACAATGCCCATTCCGCCTTTGCCCACAATGTCGAGGACTTCGTAGCGGTCACCGATGACTTTGCCCACATACGGATCGGCAGGCTGCTGCACGTCGGACGTCCCCTGCGGCTCGTCGGGGCGCAACCAGTCGGATGCGTCGGCATTCGTGTCTGATACAGGCGTCGGTTCCATAACTTCCCGGCAACTAGCTATCAGCTGTTATGCCCAGAATTGTGCTCGATCGACTGCGGACAACGGCTGTTTACACGCCGGAATGGCGCTCCCAGCGAGACGTTCTCAACGTATCGGCGGGCCGTTTATTCATTTCCAAACGCGCTGCCATCATGGTTATCGCTTCCACCGAAGCATCAATAGATGATGGGTAGTCGACCTGGACGGACTGGCAAGCGCTTTCCGCGGCGCCCCGCAGTTGCTCGATCAGGTGCTTCATTCCCTGCTCGTGGTAAAGCGCGGCCAATGCCTGCAATGCGGTTATATAGCGACCGAGGGCATGACCGACGTATTGCACCTTGGCTGCATCCACCTCGAGCATGAAGCGTGCTTTCTTGAAGCCGTACTCGAAGAGCCTGATCGCTTGCAAATAATATTGTTCGGCTTCGCTGGTTCTGCCCCATTCATGATAAATCTTGCCCAGCCCGAACATGCTGATTCCAAGGTCGGGGTGCTTGTAGCCGAGCGTCCGCCGGCGCAGTTGCAGGGCGCGCTCGTGAAGCATGCGCGCCTCGTCTATGCGACGTTCGGCATGCGCCTGAAAAGCGAGCTCGTCGATGGATGGAACGATGCTGATGTCTTCGGCTCCGTTAGCGATTTGCAACAGCCTGATTTTGGCGTCGGTATAAAACTTCCTGAGCGAGCTGAAAGGGCGCATTTTCTGGTCGGCCGCAGGCGGGGGCATGCCCGCATCTTCGTCGAGCATCTGGCGCATGTTTTTGATGCGCATGCCCTGGGCAATAAATTTCCGGCGCGGCAGATCCACCGTCTCCTCGTTGTCCGGCATGTCCGAGGATCCTGTCACCAGGTGCGGTGCCAGCCCTTCATTCGTGTTGCGTGCCGGAGACTGCACAGGCAGGTCGGTAGCTTTTGCTTTTACTGTCGCCAGCAGGTCATTGAAAGACAAAGTACGCATCGACGTGGCCACTTCCACCGCGGTGCCGTCGGCGAGCTGATCGGTGACGGCGCCATTCAAACGAATGCGCCGGCAGATATCCAGCCGCTCGATGCGGATAGTGCCGTCCAAACCGATATCGACGGTGCCGTCGAGGACGTAAGTATTATCCTGATCCACCGCAGTCCAGCGCGCACCATCTGTGGTGCTCCATGCCAGATCGGCGTAAGTAAACGCGCAAAGCATGCCCTGGTGGTCATAGCGAAACTGGCAAATGTGCCCATTGCTAAACCGAGAGCGAATGACTCGCCCTTTGAAATCCCATTCCACAGAAGCCCCTTCCGGCGGCTTTCTGCTCGATTGGCTAGTGAGTAACTTACTGTCGCGCGCGCCTGCCTTGGTAGTGGCTTGAACGCCTTGCGACCCGACCCGTTCTGACATACGCTCCTTCACAAACGGAAACCCATCCGCGCCGTGTCCGCGGTCTGCATCCCAGTCAAAGTTACTGAGACTTCATACGGATTTCAAGAGTATTGCAGCACATGCTGCGTTCCCTTA
>DATNQY010000258.1:0-2157 GCA_036703785.1 Candidatus Obscuribacterales bacterium | reverse complement strand
CAAGGGCATCTGTGAGCGGTTTCATAGACCCTGCTCAATGAATTTTATCGAGTGGCGTTTCGTAAAAAGATCTACAGCACCCTCGATGTGCTACAAGCCGACCTGGATCGATGGCTGAAGCTTTACAACGAACAACGACCGCATCAGGGTCGATGGTGCTATGAAAAAACTCCGACGCAAACGTTTATCGACAGCATCCCACTGGCTAAGGAGAAGATGATCGCGGCGTGAGTGGAGGATCAACAACAACTGACAACGAGAACTTTATTCGACGACTGTCAGATCACATGTTGACTTATACATTTTATTTTCGTCGGGCAGCTTAATTCGATGGTGGAATTAGTTTGGCAAGTGCGCTTCTGGGAATACGCCAACGGCTGCCCACCAACAGCGCCGGCAATTCTTTGCGGTGAATCATGTTCTGTACCGTGTGGGCCGGTAAATTCAGCAATTTAGCTGCCTGCTGCAGAGTCGCGAACGACGGCATCGGATCAGTTTGTTTTTCCATAGACAGCAAGATCGGGCTTCTCTACGCGTGAAAAGAGCCGAGCACCTATTTAGGAAACCCTAAGTAGATAACGGCGAGAACGACGAGAACCACCAATCGCCAAAACGTCAGACTGGTCCATTGCATCTTGATTGGCTCGGGGCTTGCCATGCCAGGCTCAAAGTGATTCGGGCATAGATTAATGAATCGGTATTTATCACCAGGAATGTTCTTACGGCCTTCAGCGCTCAGTAAGGTACTGGGCGCACCGTCAAAGAGCCCGACTTCAAGCGAACAGTCCGTCCAATCACAGCTATTCATGCTCCTCTCCTTGTTAAGAACGCCGGGGGAGTTCAACTGCAAAGTTTAAGCTTCTCCCGAAAAATGAGCAACAAAAATTCCACGCGGGGATAAGCTAGGCAAAGGTCAACCTAAACCCACCCTTAATCATTTTGAGTTGATCGAAAAAGTATTCGCTGTAGTGAGAAGGGCGAGCTGTTTAAACAAGGAGAGGTGCGCGAGGCGTTTTCAATCTAGCGCGTGAGTAGAGCTTGTCACGCTCCGCAATCGGATTGAGCGATGCAGGCCATAGGATTCGACGATATATTGGCCTAAGGTCCAATATGCCCACCGTCTTCTGCTCTGCTTCAATTAAAGCGTGTTCCAACTCTACAGAAGGCGCAAAGACTTGCCTGATTCGAAATGGCACCTCAACACGCAGTGTCCGGATTGGCCGGAAGTCGATTACGTCCAGTTGCGATATCTTTCACCTGAGGAGCGCGAGCATATCTGCCCGGAGTGCAAGCACCTGGAAGCCAAAATGTATCCGTCGGATTTGACTTAATGCCCGCTGCTCGTTATCCGACCAAGACCGAGTTTACTGACACGCCGTCTTGAGCTTCATCTGTTCCAGCATCGCGCGACCCAGCAGGCCATAGGGATTGCCCAGCGTCTCGTGAATCTCAAAGTGGTTGTAGCCCTCCCCGACGAGGAATTTTACCGGCTTTCCCACCGCCGTCACTGCCGTGGCAAAATCGCGTTTTGGCGTTGGAACTCGGGCGTTTCCAGTGTGCCGTGAGCGACGACGATGGGCGCCACCAACTTGTCGAGATGACGCTGCGGTGAGAGCTTCTCGATCATCTCCTGGGTGAATTTCACGTAACCCGCGCGCGCCGACAGACTGACCAGATAGAGATCATACATGCTGCTGCAGCAGAGCCCACCCTTCAGCGTATCGGTGGGCAATCCGAAATCCTTCCGCCAGTCGGTCGTAAGCGCAACTGCGGCGAGGTGAGCGCCTGACGAGATGCCTGAGACGTAGAGCCGATTGGCATCGCCGCCGAAGCTCGCGGCATTCTTGTGGACCCACGCGATGGCACGCCGCACTTGCTCGGCCATGATCATCATGTTGCCATCGACCTCGGGTGCATTGTTGAAATCGAAAGAAATGAAATGCGCGCCCGCATCGACGAAAGTCTCTGACATGTAGGCCGCGCCCTTTGCATTGCCGTTGCGCCAAGCGCCGCCATGGATGAAGAGGTTGATCGGCGCGTTAGGCTGCTTGGTTATGTAGATGTCGAGTTCTCGATTTCGGCCGAGCCATAGCCAATGCGACGCGGCGGGCCGAGGCGGGCCAACGCGAAGGCGCTCTTTTGCGCGTTGCGTTTGGC
>DATNQY010000257.1:0-53336 GCA_036703785.1 Candidatus Obscuribacterales bacterium | reverse complement strand
CCCATCGTTGCTTCCGGGCTCATGTACAAGAGCGTGCCGACAACAGTACCGGTTTGGGTGAGCCTCTGCACGGCCAGTTCTGATTGCGGCAATACGGACGATAGTCCGAAGTCCAGCACCTTTGCCGTTTCCGTGTCGTTTTGAGACACGAGCATGATATTTTTCGGGGCGATATCCCTGTGCACGATGCCGATTTTATGCGCGGCAGCCAGTGCGGCACACGCCTGAATTCCTATGCGACATGTACGCCGCCAGTCCAGCCGACGCTCTTTTGCCAGAACGTCGCTGAGTGTACGTCCATTGAGATATTCCATGGACAAATAGAGGCAATTGTTGCCGTCCGTCCCGCAGCCATAAACCCTGACGATGTTTTCGTGCTGCAGTGACGCCAGAAGGTGGACTTCGCGCTCGAAGCGCGCGCGGACGTGCTGAGTGTTGGCGGACAGCCCGTGCAACATTTTGAGCGCGACTATGCGATCGAGGTCTGGCTGTTCGGCTTTGTAGATGGCGCCAAAAGTGCCTATACCGAGTACGGACTCGATGCGAAAGCGATTATCGACTAAGCTGCCAATGATGTTGGCCTGTGTCATTTGGTATCGCCTGATAGCCTACCTAAGGCATTTTACCCCACGCGGGCCGCATCCTGCCGCCCTTGCGGCGCTTCGGATTCATAGGGCAGCGCCGCACGGCGGGGTTCGCCTACCGTGCCATCGTCCCCTGCTTATCCGCTTTGGCGACAAACCGCTTCCACTGAGCGGTGGCACGAACTTTCAGCTGAGGGTCGGAGGAAATATTCATCAAATTTTTGAATGATTCGGCCGCCAGCGCATTATCGGCGCCAATACCGCCTATCGCCAGTGTCAGTACCACTGCTATTCCGAGCGCAGCCTTCTCTGGACAGCCCGAAATCCAATACCTTCACGAGCTCGCCATCGCCATCCCCGACCACCATGAAGTTTCCGAGCGCGATGTCCCTGTGCACGATTTCTGCTTGATGGGCCGCCGAAAGCCCAGCGCAAGCCTGAATGCCGATGCGGCGAGCTCGCCGCCAGTCCAGCCGACGCTTTTTACTCGCAGCAGCTCATTCTGAATGTGGACTTACTGGATAAATGCCGACCCAAACTTCGATTGAGCCTTGGCATTAGAAGACAGGCGCTTCCATTGAGCTGCCGCCCGCGCCTTCAGGCGGGGATCTGTGGAAAACGTTACCAGCTCGTGAAACGCATCGGCCGCTACTTGAGTGTTGCTGCCGAATCCGTTGATGTCGATTGAAAGTTCGTCCGCTGTCTCCAGCGCCGCCCTCTCTGCGCCTTCATACACTTGTTTGGCCGCAGCAGAGTCACCGAGAATGACTTCGACTTTGTAGAGTTCGACCAAGCAATCAAATCGGTCCTTTGCCGTCGCGAATTTCATCTGCGAAAGCACGCGTCGAGAATGCTCGGCACTATTTCTCGCTTCCAGCCGTTTATTTTCCACCTGGAGAGTGAGCGCTTCAGCGAGATCGATATAGAAGCGGACGCTCGGCTTATTGGTTATGTCTGCCTGAGCGATCAGCTCAAAGGAATGCAGCAGTTGCCGCGCACTGAAGGGCTGCAGTTGAGCGTCCAGTTCGATCAACCTGGCGGCGCCGAGAGGATCACCATAGATTTTGCAAAGAACGGAGCCCAGCTTGTATATTTGAAAGCGCTCATCGTCATTTCCATACCTCATACCGCGAGAGAAAATCGGCACATACAAGCTGTGCACTCTCGGCAGGGGAGCGGCCTGGACTTTGCTCGACGGCATTCCGTCGTCGTAGATAGCGGCAATCTGCTTGAGAATGGCAATCTCAGCAGGCACCATCCGCACACCGTCAATGGTGCCGTTGTAGTCGTGAGCGATAACTAAAAACGCGTCATGCGCGCGTGAATCAGCATCGCTATATTTGCCTTGTTTCTGGCTGGCTTGCGCTTGGGCAACATATTCCTGCGCACGTCGATAGTCGGACAACCAATCCTGCATTGCAGGGGATACGATTTTCGATGGTGCTGTTTTTTTCGGCGGTTCCTGCCACGGTTTTAATATCAAAAGTGAACCGAGTAGTCCCAGAACAAGTACACAAAGTAGGGGGATGAGCACCTGTTTTGTAGCCGACGTCGCGTTTACGGAGCCTGCACTGGCATCCAATTGCACACCTGAAAGATCAATTTCTTTTGCGCGGCCTTCGAGCACCAAATGCAGTGCCTCGCCGAACTCCCGCGCAGTCTGAAATCGGCTTTCGGGCTGCCTTTGCAGAGCTTTGAAGATGACAGCCTCAAGCTCTTTCGGCATGGCCGGAGATTGGGATCTGCTTGAAAGTCGATCCGGCAAACCGTTCTGCTTTCTGTACATGAATTTTGTAGCGTCGTCGCTGTCGAACGCCGGACGCCCCAGCAGGCATTCATAAAGGACACAGCCCAGTGAATAAACATCCGATCGCTCGTCGGCTTTCTGTCCCATCGCCACTTCAGGGCTCATGTACAAGAGCGTGCCCACCACCATGCCTGTTTGTGTCAACCTCTGTACCGCCAGATCCGACTGCGGAAGAACTGTTGATAGACCAAAATCGAGCACCTTCACCAGCTCGGTGCCGGACGGACCAACTAACATAATATTTCCCGGCGTCATGTCGCGGTGAATGACGCCCTGGCTATGGGCGGCAGCCAGAGCCGTGCACGCCTGCATGCCAAGGCGACAGGTGCGCTGCCAGTCGAGGCGTCCGTCTTTGGAAATCACTTCACCGAGAGCCCTTCCATCGATATATTCCATGGCCAAATACATGCAATTGTTGCTGTCCGCACCACAGCCATAAACCTTGACGATGTTCTCATGCTGCAGCGCCGACAGAAGCTGCACCTCGCGTTCGAAACGAGCACGAGCATTTTTTTCGTTGGCAACGAAAGCATGCAGCATCTTCAGAGCGACAAGTCGATCGAGATCAGCTTGCTCGGCTTTATAGACGGTACCAAAGGTGCCAGCACCGAGAATAGACAGGATGCGAAAGCGATGATCGACTAAGCTGCCTATGATGTCGGTCTGGGTCATGAACGCTGCTTTTCCGCTCAGCTCTACAGCATTCTACCCTGCAGAGCGGGCTTCCGCCCGCCGCTACAAATAAAGCGGGCTTCCGCCCGCCGCTACGAGACTCTTTCCACAATCATGGCGATGCCCATGCCGCCACCTATGCAGAGGCTGACGAGTCCATAGCGGGCTTTCCGTCGCTGCAGCTCAAGCGATATGGAGAGCAAAAGGCGTCCGCCGGTGGCGCCGAACGGGTGCCCGATGGCGATTGCCCCGCCATTGACGTTGACTTTGCTGCGATCCAGCTTGAGTTCGCCTTCGACGACAAGATATTGAACGGCAAAAGCCTCGTTGATTTCGATGAGGTCCATATCCTCAAGTTTGAGACCGGCTTTCTTCAATGCTAGTGGCACGGCCTCCACGGGGCCGATGCCCATGATCTCAGGCGGCACGCCCGCCACCGCCCACGATACCAGGCGCGACAGTGGTTTGACGCCGAGTTTGCCGGCACGTTCGGCCGTAGTTATGACCAGAGCCGAGCCACCATCAACGATACCGGAAGCATTGCCGGCAGTTACGGTTCCATCTTTTCTGAAGAACGGCTTCAACGAGCCCAACGCTTCAAGCGTCGAATCGGGGCGCGGATGTTCGTCTTTGGAGACGACAGCGGGCTTGCCTTTCTTGTCTTTGGTTTCAACCGGCACGATCTCCTCGGCCAGTCTGCCCGCCTCGATTGCCGCTTTAGCCTTTTGCTGGCTCTCCAGAGCCAGCTGGTCCTGCGCCTGCCGGTCGATTTTGAATTTCTCGCGCAGATTCTCAGCCGTTTCACCCATGGAAGCGTTGGGCAAAGTGTCGCGAATGTCGAGCCCGTCCCACATTTCCATGTGGCCCATGCGAGCGCCCCAGCGGATGCCCCAATTGATGTACGGAGTCATTGACAGCGCCTCGGCGCCACCGGCCACAACCACCTCAGCCTGGTCGGTATTGATCAGATTGGCGGCCTGCACGACGGCCTGCACGCCCGAACCGCAAAGCTGGTTAACGATTAGCGCCGGCGTCTGCATCTTCATGCCCGATTTGAGAGCCACGTGCCTGCCCATGTAAATGGCATCACGGCTGGTCTGGCAAACATTGCCCAGCACTACGTAATCGACCTGCCCGGGATCAACATTGGCCCGCGCCAGGGCTCCCTTCGTGGCTACAGTCGCCAAATTCGTGGCGCTTTCGTTGATCAGCCCGCCACCGTACGCACCAAACGGTGTGCGCGCACCGCTGAGAATCACTACTTCTTTTGCCATGACTAGTAAAAACCGACCGGGAATGCCTGATTGAACACATGGCCGTGCATTGTATAACGCGGCGCTAAGCTTCGTATTTCTGACGTAAATCTAAAGACACCTGCAAACATTGGATCAACTAGATATATAGCCGTTCTTGCGGCATAAAGACAGCCAGATCTTAGTCTTCAGGTTTCTTCAAAATTTCGTTGCCCCGGTGTGGCCCTGCAACCGTCATTCCTATCCGGGGCCCAGCTTTGCCGTGGGGGCAATATGCCGACAAAAAAGTTCTATTACACGGCAAAAGTGGCTCTAAGGAGCGATAAGCAACTGCGCTTGCACATTCCCGAGTCCGTCGTGCGCGCCCTCGCGTGGGAAAACGTCGAAGAAGTCGAATTTAGTCAAGACGGCAGGTTCTTGCGTGTACTTCCGTGCCCTCCCGGAACAAAGCAAAAATCCATGGTGCCAAATCGGATTTTGCGCAAACTAGAAAAGGGTCCATTCACCTTCAAACACCTGCGAGTGCTCTGCCATCCGGTGCCTCCGGAAGAAGTACGAGAAATACTAGGGGAAATGGTCCTCGCAGGGCTGATCCAAACGCGCCGCGTGCTTAGAAGGGGGCACCCGGCCACTGTTTACGAAATTACGCCAAAGGAAAAGAACCTAAGTCACACATTCATCACTGTTGAACTTTAGGAGGAAAACAATGTCCGCACAGCCCATAGAAAAATTGAAGCCACTCGTCCACGTCCACCAAGAATCAATCCACATGGGATTGTCATTCAAAGGACTGGAGAAGATCGTCCGCGAGCACTTCAAGCAAGATCCGCGATCCGGCGATTACTTCCTGTTCTACAACACGAGTCACACGTATGCAAAATTGCTTCGTTGCATGGGTAACGGATTCAAAATCGTTGCCCGAAAGCTGGACACCGGCTCATTCCTCATTCCGGGCACCAAGTCAATTGACTGGAACGCCCTCAAGAAGTTGATTAGCGGGCTGGACGAAGATGCTTAACGTACACCGCCTGCTCTGTGCATTAGCCCGGAATGCCACCACTCCCATGCCTGACTTTGTACGGGAACGCAAGCTGAGACGCGAGTCACATTACAGCTATCAGCCTCGCCTCTCAAACATCGACATCAACGAGCGGATCACCGAGGCGATCCGCATAGCTTTCGCTGATACCACTATATATACCAGTAGAAAAGAAGGAGCGTACTAGATGACAGACAAACAGCTACCCGCGGTCACAACTCCCGGTAGTATCAGGGGCGGTGCCTTGCTGCCCATATCCAGCTTTAAGGAGCTGAGCGACGTTGCCGGACTGATCGCCCGCTCGGGACTCGCCGGCGACGTGAAGGCCGAAAACTTCGAGCGCAAGTGCGCAGAGACCGCCGTCAAAATCATGGCTGGTCACGAGTACGGCTTGGCGCCGTTCCAATCAACCCGCGCGTTTCACGTCGTCGAAGGAAAGGCAACGCCCACGTACCAATTCGTGGGACACCTGATCAAGACTTCCGGGAAGTACCGCTACACCGTCAAGAAATGGGACGATGAAGCCTGCATACTCGAATGGTTTGAAAAGATCGATGGCGAATGGGTAGCCGTTGGCCCGTCCTCCTGGACTAAAGCCGACGCCGAGAAGTGCGGACAAAGCGAGAAGGTGACTTACCGCCGCTATCCGCGTCAATTCAACTTTGCCCGCGCGATCACAAACGGCGCCAATACTTACGCGCCGGATCTCTTCGGCGGCCCGGTGTACGTTGCCGAAGACTTTGGCGTCGTAGTTGATGCCGACGAAGTGCAACAGCCCGAGCCGGAAGCAAAAGAAAAAAAGCAATCGAAGCAGAAGAAACAAGAGAGCGCCGCCGCCGAGCAGCCTGCATCCGATACATCGACAACAGTTTCCACGACGCCGGCCGAGCCCGAGCGCATTGAAGCAGAGCCGGTTGACGAAGACCCAAAGCCTGTGACGGATGCGGAAACATCCACTACACCTGCGGAGGCTGTGGACAGTGTTACTTTTGCACCGGATGCGGTGGCTGGTGCGACGGACCAGTCTCAGCCCTCATCGGATACGCAGAAGACAATCAGTGGGACTGACCCAAAGCCTGTTGCTGGCTCGCCCGCTTCCCCCGAACCCACATCCACTACGGATGCCAGCGCACGGCCCGGTGACAAAGAAGTTGCTGAACTCATTCACATGGGCGAAAGCATGAACATCGCGAAGGCGGACATCAACAACGTGCTGATCAAGTACATCGTTGATAACAAAGTGGTGCCCGCCGACAAACACATCACGACCTTTAAAGACCATTGGACCTTTGAGCATTACAACACAATCGTTGCGCAAGTCAAAGCGCTGAAGAAATAGGAGGACGCATGCAAGTTGAGCCAGTCAAATATTACAAAGTGCTGATGAACGGTACATCGTTCCACGGGGGCGCCATGCCTTACAGCCTGCCAATTCAAAAGGAGGATGGCACCTGGAAGCCAGGGAAGTGGCACAACGTCGACGGACAGATCCTGCTTTGCCGCAACGCATTGCACGTTACCAGCGACCCAATCAACTGGTTTGCGTCAGGCGCTGAAGTTTTCGAGGTCGAAACCAACGGCGAGATCGTGCGTAGAAACGAAAAAGACGACAAGATCGGTTGCGAATGGGTGCGGCTCATCCGCAAACTAACACCAGAGGAACTCGCAGAGCACAGGATTTTCATGGTTGGAAGGCACAGCATCACCGAAGGTGATGCCACAGCCGATGGAAACGCGACCGTCCGAGCCGATGGAAACACGACCGTGAACACGCACCGGACCTGGTATCCGAACGAGTCAAAAGTCACAGTAACCGGCAATGCCGTACACATCGACCGCCGCGGCGGAAAGCCTGAAATCCATGTGGCTGCTTCTCAGTCCTGACGACGACGAAGCGCTAAGGCAAAACGATTCTTGAATGCGAAGCCGGGATCTCCAAGATAACCGGGCACACGCTAGAGGAACGCATGGAGCGATCCCGGCTACGCACCAAGATGCAGTACGCGCAAGGTCGAATGTTTTTCAACAAATGGGAACGCCAACGCAAACGCTATTACGGGAGCACGAAAAAGTGACAGCACAAATACTGGACACCGGCGAGATCGACTTGCTTGGCGTGTCCGCAAAACCAAGGGAATCGGTTGACGACGTTTTTGGATCGGACGCCCAGGCGGCAGCCGACCGAGAAGCAATGATCGCAGCCTGCCGGCAAGCACTCGGCTACGAAGACACCACGCCGCTGACCATTGAGACGCAAGAATTTTTGGAAGAGCGGCTCAGGGAGCACCTACACCTTTCCGCCGAGGCACTCGAAGCAGAGAAGCACCTCAAGCACCTGCAAACACAGCTCAAGAGTTGGGATTATCTCTGGGCTAGTGCCTGTGAGACGTATTTCCTTGCCAATCTGCCCGAGAAAGGCAAGACGCTTAGCACCAAGTACGGACAGATCAGCGCCAGGACTCAACCGGCAAGTATCGCGCTCGACCCGAACGACAAGGAAGAAACGGCACTACAAGCGTACCTTGCCGACCGACTCAAAAACACGCACGGCGCAAGCGCTCTATTCGGCATAAAGGAAGTGCAGAAAACAACTTACACACGCAACCTCGACGCCATTAAAAAACACATCATGGAGCACCACGAGGTAGCCCTCATGCAGTGGAAGGCGGCGGATCCCAAGACTCGTGGACCGCAGCCGCAGCCGCAAACGTGGCCGGGAATGGTCTACAAACCCAAGCACGAAGTTTTCAGCGTCAAGCACAAGGGGATCGAATAATGCAAGACCGCGTTTTACACCTGCCGGGGCATTTAGCGGCAGCCGAGAAGCAGCAACCGGAGACGGTAGCTATCAGCCGCTCGATTGAGCCCCGGCAGGCACTAGAAATGATCGCCAACCAGCAAGGCAAAATTGTGCGCTTGCTCGGTTTCCTGAAGAACCACGATCACGAGATCGACAAAGCCAGAGCCAAGAGCATGAAGGCAACACACGTTGCCGCCCGCCTTGCCGCCGAAAACAAATGCTTGAGGGAAGCGGCCACCGTGATCGCTGACAGTTTCCGCAAAGTGATCGATCAGCTCGAAGAAGAACAGAAATTTTTGAAGGCTGCGATCTGCTGCTTTCTCGACAACGATCACGCATCGCCCGTCATCAACGAGAGCGCCTACAACAAGTATGTAGAGTGGGAACTTGAGATCGATTATCCCGGCAACGGCACCGCACTGCTGACCATCAAGGATCCGGCCAATGCTAGTTAACGTACCCGGCGAGTGGGATCTCGTCGATACCTACCATTTTCAGCTTGGGCAAGAGCCATGGAAGCGCCACACGAAGACCGGACGCAAGCCGATCCCAATGCGGAACTACCAAGCGTTTATTGCCGATCTCGCCCGCGAGCATGTGCAAACCGGCGAGTGCCTGGGAAAACTTGAAGGCAACCTCATGGTTATCTTCACCTTCTACACACCAAAACCACGGGGGGATCAAACCAACAACGCCAAATCAATCGAAGACGCTCTTAACCGGATCGCATGGATCGATGATAAACAAAACCGCCAGGTGCTGATCCTGGAAGAGAGCGCGGAAACCGAAATGACAAAAGTAGAAATTTACAAGGAAAAACAAAAATGACAACAGACACAAGCGGTATTGACTTTGAAGACTCGATCAGCGGCGCACCAGAGCGCTTTATCGCAGTCAAAGAGATGGAATTGGGGCAGACCGTCACCGGGGTTTATCTCGGTGCGTACTGGAGCTATGGACCCGAAGATAAGCCTTTCGAGACGCCGGCGCGACAACACCGCATCCTTACGACTGACCGCGAAGTGATCGGCATCGACGGCAAAGGGGGATTGAATAATCACCTGGTACCCGAGAATGTCGGCAAGATCGTGAAGATCGTTTTCGACGGCAAGGAAGTGATGGAAAAGGGCAAGTTTGCCGGCAAGGACAAGTACAAGTTTAGAGTGCAGTTTGGTAAAACGGACAACGCGTCCACCACTGAACTGAAAAAGATCGCAGCCGGCATTCCCGACTACCAACCCGAACGGCCGCCGGCACCGGCACCGCTTCCGACCGGCACACCTGAACTTGGCGGCGGACTTGGCGAAACTCCGAACTTGTTCGCTAACGAGCAAGTACCGTTGATCGGAGGCTAGCGCCGTGGGCGAGGCACTGACTATCTATCAAAAAGAAATCGTGCCTCGGCTCGACCTCAAGCGCTTGCTTGCAGCACTCAGCCCGAAGCAGACCGGCGCAAATGTCTACGTACTTTGCCCGGCCTGCGGACGGCATGAGGGATTCATCAAGCAGGGATACGACACCATCGGGTGCAACCGTAAGAACGGGTGCGGAGAGCACACAAACTTGCTTGCGTACCTGAACGGCGGCAAGATGCCCACCGGCAAAGAGTGGATCGACATGATCCGCGAGCTGGGCAAAGACGTGGGCGTCGAAATTCCAGAGCGCAACTGGACTCCCGAGCAACTCGCCGCAATCGAGCAGCGGCGGCAAGAACAAGACTTGCTTACTCGAGTATTTGGCGTATGCCATGACGTGTTGCCGGATGATTTTAACGCCGTCCTCTGGCTGACCATGCGCGGTTTAAAGGCAGAGCGCCTAAGCGCCCTGGACCTTGGCGCCTGGGATCGTGACCAAGTGCTCAAGTGCGCCACCGAAGAAGAACTAAAGCCTTTCGGACTTCACGATCCGAAGTGGAATAACCGGGTTATCTGGCCACTACGCGATCACCACGGAGCAATCCGCGCACTCGTCGGCCGCGACATCACCGAGAAAGCCGATCACAAGTACGAGAAAACAATCGGCTTTGATCCAAAGTCGCTCGTGCTCGAAGGGCTCGACGTTGCCCGCAAGTACAAGCACATCGTTGCCGGCGAAGGCTCTTTAGCCGTGTTCACTTTCCGCGAAGCCGGACAACTGCAGATGACCGCCGCCGGCGGCTCCATCATCACGGCAAAGCAGTGGCAATCCCTGTTTGATATGGGAATCGAAAGCGTTACCCTGGCTTTCGACAATGACAAGGCGGGCATTGAGGGCACCGTCAAATCACTCGAAGAAGCATTACAGGCTAACGAGCACCCGGACATTTACGCGGTTGACCCAGCAGTCTGGGGAGCGCATAACGACCCTGATCGTTATTTGCAAGTGAACGGTGCCCAAGCCACAGGCGCAATTCTCACCGGCGCCGCGTCGATGAACCGTTACCTTGCCCGCGCCTATGCCAGCAAGTACGACATTGCCACCGACAAAGGCCGCACTCAATTTTTAGACCACGCCGCCCGCTATCTGTCCCAGATCAAGGAAGACCGCCGCAGCCTTGACGCCTGGGAGAACTTCTTTAAGCGTGGCGTGCAAGAACTCACCGACGTTGACGAGGATTTCTTCTTTGACTATGTGCTCAGCAAGCGCGACGAGCACAAGAAGGACCGACTCAAGGACAAGCTTTACGAGGCACAGGCAGCTTTTAGAGAAGCCGTCAATAACCTTGACGTGGCGAAGGCCCGCGACGAGCTGACACAGATCGCCCAAGAGCTTCATCTCGCCACCAGTAAAGAACAGCTCAAGGCACTGGTGCGCACTACCGAGCGGCTCAAGGCGCACGATCAGCACCTCGCCCTTACCGCCGGCAAAAAGCACCTGGGCCTTGCGCAAAAAACCTTGCCGTCACTCGATGAAGGAACCCTCGGGCTCAGACTGATGACCGGCATACTGGCCGGGCCAGGCACCGGCAAGACAGCGTTTATGATGCAAGTCGGGACCGACATCTTAAAGCACAATCCTGATACGTGCTTCCTGTTCTATTCACTCGAAATGTCCGAGTCAGAGATCCTTACCCGGATGAAAAGCCGCGCGAGCATGATCTCTTATGACCGCCTGGTGCTCAGGAACGACGAAACGATCCGCGCCAGGGCCAACGCCATGGTTAAGCCGATCACCGATCGCATGTTCATCGTTGACGAGGAAGTCTACCCACAAGTAAACGTTGACCTGGTGCTCAGAGACGTGGCGAGGCTGAAAGAGGAAACCGGCTGCAAGCATGTGGTGGTTGGCATCGACTATTTGCAGCGCTGGCCAATTCCCGAGCAGATCAAAACCGGGATGAACGACGAGGCAAAGGACGAGTACCGCACAAACCAGATGAAGCGGATCCGCAAAGCCATCATGCCGGACCCTTTGATCGTGATCTCTGAGATCAACAAGATGGACGGTTTTAAGGCGAAGGGCATGCAGAGCGCCAAGGGCTCGGTTGTATTCGTGTTCGCCTGCGACAACGTTTTTACGATGAACCAGATCGAAGAAGAAGAACTACTCGACCGCATCGAGCTGGTAGGCGACCAATTCAGCCTGAAGCAGGCAGCCAGCCGCTACAGGAAGAAGAAGAAAGAGAAGATTAGCGACGAGGACGCGGAGCAGGCTTTCAACCTGTTTACGCGCGAGATGGACAATCAAGGAAAGTCATTCGTGGACTTTTCAATCGAGAAAGCGAGAGGTGGCCGACGGAAAAAATTTGTTTTAGTCCACAAGCACACATGCAGCGACCTAAAGGAACTTACGGAGCATGGAGAGGCGAGCGCGCGCCCTGAGTCGTAAGTTAGACAGGGCCGAAAGAGCAAGAGCAATGAAAGAGTACGAAGTCAAACAAGCAATACAGAACGGACAGCGCATTACGGTTTACGTGAGCAAGTCCAACCCGAGCGATCAGCTAATCGTATGGCGCCGCTCGACCTGCAAGCAACTATTTGACGAGTACCTCAAGAAACCAGGAAACGACGGCCCAGGGCTCTGGGTTTGGCTCGGTGACTGGAAGATACAGCAGGGCACAGAGCCAATGCGCCAAGCGTGGGCCGAGCACTGCTTCCACACAGCAATGCAAGTTTGGGACGACGGTTACACGCCGCCCCAGCAGGAAATCCCCGATCTATTAGGAGCGTAGACCATGACCAAAAAGATACTTGTAAATCTGCCGCAACCAATGCTTGAGCGAGCGAATTGGATCGCCGCCCAGCAGAATCGAACACGCAGCGACCTTGTGCGCGAAGCCTTACGCCTGATCGAGAAGAAGTACAGAGAAGAGAACCCCGGCACAGAGATCGGCACCTTGCCCGAGCCAGTGCGCCCGTGTGAAATGGTGGTCTAATGACTTTCAACAGAAACGAGTACATGCGCGGCTACATGAAGAAGTGGCGCCAGACGCCCAAGGGCAAAGCCTACCGCAAGCGTGAGCGCATCAAGAAACAAAACAAGAAGAAGGCGGCCAACCGGATACGCGCACGCAACAAAAAAAACCGCCTGATCCGCGCCCAACAGTACCGCCAGAATTGCTACTGCTTTTTCGTAGACTTCATCGGCTGTTGGGACCAGACCAAGCACGGCAACTTTTTGACACGCGACAAACTGCCGATGTTACAAGACCTGCTTGACCGAGCCCTAGTGCTCAGACGAGCCCGTATCACAGTAAACAAGGTGAAAGAAGATTGACGACTACAGCCGGGATGTGTAAGGTATATAGCATACACGCAGAGGTGATGCTATGCCCGCGCCACGTCCCGAGCCGAGAATCAAGACAACGATCACCATTGATGAACGGCTATTTAAGCGCCTGATGAACTACCCAGGACCCGGAACGTTGAGCGATCGCATAGAGACTCTGTGCCAATATGCTTTACAGATGGGTGCCTGGATGACACCAGATGAAGCGCGAGAGATAGCCGAGACGCGAGCCATGGAAATGTTCCGCATGCTACCTCCCAAACGCAAGAAACGATGATTGACCTACTCTCAAGCACCCCAACGATCTCGGTTACCCAAGATCGCGAATATTTCACGCTACATTTTCCTGCCGATCCCAAATGGGTAGAGCAGATCAAACAGCGCTTGCCTGGCATCCACAAGGACCGTGAGCGCGGCCATTGGCTAGCACCTGTGAACTCTGCCAACGCTGACGTATTGCGTACGGCCTCAGCCTTCACATGGACCGAGGCAGCCCGCAACGCAGCGGCCAATATCTACTTGCTCGAAGCAATGCGAATTGAAGCGAGCAAAGCGGCCGGCGCGGAACTCGAGATCCCAGGCTTTGGGAAGCCGCCATACCCATATCAAAAGGCTGGCATCCTTTACGCCCTGGACCGCAAGCGCGTGATCATCGGTGACCCGATGGGACTAGGCAAGACGATCCAAGGGCTCGGCACCATTGAGGTAGCACAAGCTTACCCGGCGGTTATCGTGGTGCCGGCATCGCTTACGGTGAACTGGGCCGAGAATGAGGTACCCGATTGTCTGCCGCACAGAAAAGTGGTGCTTGCCGGCAAGAAAACGGCGCCCTTGCTACTGCGCATGGCGGACATTATTGTCACCAACTACGAGCAACTCGTCGGCATCCGATCGTACCGCAACTCGGAAGGTAAGCTCACGCGCACCAGCTTTACGGACAGCACCAAAAAGGACGTAATCCCCAGCCAGCTTTTAGAGGAATTGATCAAGCTTCCCTTACGCGCCGGCATCTGGGACGAAGCGCACAAGCTCAAAGACGGCAGCACCGCCAACACAATGGCGAGCCGAGAACTACGCAAAGGGCTTGACTTCAGACTCTTACTCAGCGGCACGCCGATGTTAAACCAAGAATCTGAGTTTGCCAGTCTGCTGACATTTTTAGACCGGCTCGAAGAGTTTGGCGGTTGGTATCACTTCATGACGTATTGGTGCGGCATGCAGAAGACAAAAAATATTGGATGGCAAGCCACCACCAGCAACGCGGAGCGCCGGCTCGAATTGAACCAGCGCCTACGCGCTAGCTGCTATATCCGGCGTGACAAGGCGGAAGTGCTACCAGACTTGCCAGAGAAGACACGCGGGCATGTACTCGTGGAGATCGATAACTGGGAAGAGTACCGCAAAGCCGAGAACGACTTGATCAACTGGGTGCGCGACCAGGTGCGCAAGAATCAAGAGTTTATGCTCAGCATTAGCCACCTGGACCCGAGAGAAAGAGAGCGCGCGATCATCGAGCGTCAGGAAGAGAAGGCCGCAGCGGCCGAGCGTGGCGAGCAAATGGTCCGCATACAAGCTCTAAAAGACGTTGCCGGCCGCGGCAAACTCAAAGCGGCCAAAGAATGGATCCAAAACTTTCACGAGACAGACCGCAATGAAAAAGTTGTCGTGTTCGCCACACACAAGAAGGTGCTTAACCAGCTACTCGCTTGGTTTCCATCTGCCGCCCGTATCGTTTCCGCCGATGACAAATACACACGTCAAGCAAATGTTAAACGCTTTCAGCAAGACCCTGATTGCTGGCTGCTTATCGGCGCAATGGGAACCAGCGCCACCAACTCACCGGCAGGAGTCGGGCACACTCTTACGGCTGCATCCACTACCCTTACCCTTGAACTCGGATGGAACCCCGCCCTACACGATCAGTGTGAGGATAGGTGCCACCGAATCGGACAGCTAAGCCATTGCACAAACTACTACATGCTCGGCCGTGCCACCATCGACCTTGATACCTCGGAGCTGATCGAAAGCAAGCGCAACATTTGCAGGCAAGCCGCCGACGGCATCGAAGGTGACGAGGAAGCCAGCATACTCGATGAACTTATGAACCGGATCGCAAGGAAGGCAACATCATGACCAGCACTTACAACAACGGCAAAAACGGCAACACCGGCGAGTTTACTTACGAAAGCATCCAACGCGCCATTGACGAACTGAAGGCAGACATGAGCATCCCAGAAATTGAGGATTACGCCGAGTTGTTGCGCCAAGACCTGGCAGCTTTAAAAACTGCGTATATCCTGCGGAGATCCTTAGCCTTGGAAGATGACCGGCCATTTAGTACGATTGAATCGCTCAAGGATGCGTAGGGGGTGCCGAAAGGTGCCCCCGCCTCTTTAGTTAGGGTTGCCGTCCACAAAGCGGAAGTTATTGACGTACGGATCTTTGCCTATCGCCCATTCGAGCGCGACAATCATCCAAATTAATCTATCGCGCCTTGTGACATCATTTTCACGCTCACAATCGGCTTGCTGACCGCGAAGGTCCCACAATTTTCGCTCAATTGTGCTCTTGCGTCTCATTTCCACCACTGCCAAATGTGGCAACCAGGCTTCCAGCCATACACGCAGAGCATTAGGTCTTTAGGAAACGGATCTGTACTTCCCTCAAACTTGATCCGGCCATTGAGAAACAACACGGCCGCTTTACCATAAACGTAATCACGAAACCAATTCGAGCCGACGGCGGCCGGCACGAGAAACGCGATTAGGTCGCTCCCGAGATCTGGCAAAGTCTCCGCACACTTTCGCGCCCAGGGCGTGATCTGTTTAAAGGGCGGGTTCAACCACAGCACCTTTTCACCCGTGGCCCGAGCCATTGGCGCTATCCCCCAGTCTTGAGCCAAGGAATCAAACCCCATCGCGCCCCAATCAGGCTCAAGAAGATCAAGCATCGCGTAATATCGGGCATGCTTCTTATTGTGAGCAGACGCCGCAAGATCAAAACCGATCTTTCCAACATGCCGCTGTACGGCTCTAATGAAATCTTCCGGCGTGCCGTAGTCCTGTTTTGACTTCGAGCCGGTGGACATTCTAACCATGTTTCCACTTCCACCGCTTTGCGATGATGCGCGAGCACTCCCGGCAATTAGAACTAAACCAACATTTGATCGGCGCGAAATAGTCAGCCGTCGCCGGCAGAGTGAGCCCACAGGTTTTGCACTCTTTTTCAGAGTAAGTGCCCGGCCTTCGATACGCTCGTTTAGACATTAGACAACATCCCTCATGTAGCGCGGGATCTTCTCGTCGTGGTGCTTTTTGCGCTCTTTCTCACACTCGGAGCACCACAATTTCTTGTACGGCTTGGTTTGCACTGGTTCGGTGCATTTGTCCTCGTTCTAGCCCCAGCCGAGGCACTTAGGCTTGTTCATTTCAATTTCTTCCGTGTCCTACTGTCCAATCATGGACAACAGTTTTGCAGTCTTCACGCGATCGGCTGGCGACAGCTTCTTTAGCTGCTCGATCCAAGCGGGATCTAAATCGGTCTCGTCATGCAACCCAACCAGCCAATTAGCATCCACAGCGTAGGCGTCACACACTTGTGCAATAAACTCGCCGCTGGGCGGGTCTGCGCTGCCTGACTCGATAATTGATATGTAGCTCTGGCTACACTCAAGGATGCGCGCCGCCTGAGTCTGCCGAAGGCCGGCAGCAATTCGAGCATCTTTCATCCGTTTGCCAAAATCATATTTCCACTTAGTGTTAGTTTTCATTTCCTTGCTCGAGTATCAAAATTGTTTCTATGACGTTCCCGTAATAAGCTGGTAGTGAAATTGGGATTCGAACCCAAGACGCTGGAACCACAATCCAGAATGTTACCGCTACACCATTTCACGATTAGTCAATCACCTTCAAAAGCTCTTTAATGCGCCTGTTCACGTAGTCGCGTCCGCAGCCTTCCGGCATCGTTAATTCAAGTATGTGCTTGATCTCGGCAAGAACCTTGTGAGTCAAAGCCCGCTCACCCATTAGCTGATCGACAAGCCTTTCACCTTGATAGTCGTTGTTTTGTCCCAAACGCTTTTGCAGCTCTTTAACTTCGTCCCGCCGCGCGAGTTTGCGATAGAACGCCATGCGCTCGTCAAACGACTCGATTGCCTCGGGATTTAATTGTGTGCCGGACTCTTTCATGTGAGTAAGTCCATATTGCATTTGACCTGCGTTTCGAGATATTCGACCAACCGCGCCAGCTCGTCAACACGCTCATTTGTGCGCGCTAAGCTTTCACGTAATTGCGCGATCTCATCGCTTGAAGGACCAGGGCGAGAAGGCGCTGGCTCTTGCTTCTTTTCAGTTGGTTTGTCGGCTTCTTCTGTTGCTGGCTTCTCTTCCACTTTTTTAGTCTCCATTTCTTTGTCAGCCTTTGGTCCGGCGAATCTGTTGCTCCCTGGTGCTTGACGCGCACAGGATGGATGCCAGCGCTTGTGGCAATTGAACTCATAGATAAGCTCATCGCCTTTGTTAATCTCGCCATCGCAAAACGCACATTTGCATCTGCGATCGGCTTCGAACACACGTCCAAAGCTAAACATTGACTGCCTCCGCTTCTTCTTCGCGCTCAATCTGAGCTACAGCGGATGCTGTGAGATATCCCCAAAGACCACCTATTGTGGTCAGTATTTCGACGATAGGCTCGACCATCGAGCCATCTATGTTATACGGCTGCATAATCTTTCCAATTATCACCCCGCCGTCAAAATTCAGTCTTTGTCCTTGATGCATTTCATCGCCCTCCAATCGGTGCGAACATCCTACGAACTTCGTATCACAACATCAATTCCACCGACCTATACGAGCACCAATAGCACGTGAGGATATACCAACCCTTGACTCAATTCGCGTTGTCTGCTAATTACGCGCGTATAACTACACCTGCGTAATACGACACGTAACAGTTAGTACGCGCACCTGTATTACGCGCCTGTACTAATCTCTAATTAATTCGTAACTCTCCCTTTTACGGATGTATGTTCCTTCGGAACATACATGCATCCGGCAAAAGGGAGTAACAATCGTAATTGGCCTGCGGCGCTTTAAGTAACCTGGCTTGGCGTGCTTAGCTGCTACGCAGCACGCAGCCAGGTGTAATGTGGCGCTACGCGCTAACTAGCTGCCCCTACGGGTTTCAATCCTAAACATAACCTACACCAACGTTTATCAGGAACGCTATTAGCGCTAGGTCTCTGACTCATGGTTAAGAGTTCTCCATCTGTCTGGAGTAATTCGAGTACCGTAATGTCAATACCGTCTTAAAACGCCTGTAATCACGCTCAAAGCTAACGGTCGTATCAGCGCTTATTACCAATGCCATAAACTCTATTCAGATACGAAACACCATCGTACCGAAACTAAATGTGGACCGGGCGCCCGCCCGTCCGGGCTCACCAGATGGGCGTTTCGGGCTCTTGACGTGATGAAGTAGGGATACCGCCCGCGGTGGCACTTTTGGGCATTCAAACCTAGCCCAAAGCCAGTGTTTATGCGGCTTTGAGCCATTAATGCATACTCTCAAGTTTAGATTTAAATGGCTGAAACGCCCACGGGATGAGGCTTCCCTACCTCGTTCGCTCAGAGGCCCGCCGGCACCCCCCAGCCGGCTGGACACCCCTATGGGGCCCCCGGTCGCCCACACACGACATTTCCATTTTTTATAATTGTGCTGACTTCGTATGCCATTCGTAATACAATAGATGCGTACTGACGAGGTTCTACCGATGAAAAACGTATTGCTTTTCCAGGAACGCCTACTCGTGCGCAAGGCGCTCGAACGCTATTCGGTCCATCTGTGTGCATTGGCTACCGAGGCTTCGGGCGACAAGAGCGAGAGCCTGCTGGCGGACGCCCGCGAGTGTGATTGGCTGGAACAGCGTTTTAAGTACGCTGAATCGATTGTCCTCACCGAAAGTTAGCGAGCCGGTCTACGAAATCGAATAGGGAACGGCACGAGCAAGAGCCAGCGTATCAATCCGCTGGCTCTTGTCTTTAGTCAAGTTTTGACGCCGAAAACTTGACTAAAGACAATACATTGTAGATACAAGAACACCGAGACTTGCAATTCTCGGTGCATCGCGGCGACCACATCCGGCCGGTTTAATCGCCTCGCTATTTCTACTCTATTTCAAGCGAGGATAGCGGGGGCGTTTAGCGTCTAGCCCTGTTGACGGTAAACGCATCATAACAAACGACCCCGAGCCACACAATCCGCTCAGGGTCTTTTGTTATTCATCGCCCGCAAGTACGACCAAGCGCTCAGGGCAATTTATCTGCTAGCTAAACACGGCCCTGCGTCTGGTTCGAGAGGATTTCCATTGCCCAGCAGACAAAAACAGCATACCGCACCTTCCGGCTGATGCCATAAAATTCGGTATATCCTCCCGTGCCATATATCCCTTGAATCGACGAGCCTCCGGTCGTACATTGTATGACGTTCGCAATACAGCGCAATGGAGGCAACCTTGGATATCGCGATACAAAAGCTTGTGACTTTCGCCACACTGTTGGCTAGTCGGGCAGGCGGTCAGATGGTGATCGAGTTTACGCCGGAAGAGCAAGCCGCATTTGACGGCGAGCAATTCGAAGCGGTCGTAGAGTTCGATACCGAGAAGCGCACGGCAACGCTCACGGTTAATCAGATCGTGCGTCAACGTGTTACCGCCGTTGAGTCCGCACCGGCAGATGGCGTCCCAGTAGTTTAATGCCACCACTCTGGATGTCTTTTCAAGTTCTCGTGTGGCGCGGCGGCAGAATCGTAAACGATAGGGTCTTTTACACAAGATCAGCAATAGCAAGTAAACATGCCGCCGCGCTCACCGAGCCGGCATGGACCGTATGTCGGGAGACCGGCAAAGTTATGGCACGCAACAAAGTAAAGGTGAAAATAGGAAATGAATCTTAGTGAGCAATTCGCATACCGCAAGCCGACCGACGACGAAACAACCGTCATGAAATCGCTGTCGGACGCCGCCGGCGCACTGGCAAAAACCTGTGAGCTGGCAGTCACAAGCAGCGCAGAGCGCACCTTGGCACTGCGCAAGCTGCAAGAGTTCCGCATGTGGATCAATGCCGCCATCATATTTGGCGGACTGGTCAAAGTGGAAGTACCGGAACTCAACGCGATCACAGGCGAGCCTGGCACCCCGATAACGGGTGAGCCCATCGAGGTGAAGTAATGACTAAAACCATCAACGATCACTGCGGGCTCAAGATTGTCTCCGAAAGGAAGACAACCAACTTTAGCCCAGAGGCGATTGAGCACGGCTACGTGTGCGCCCATGAAGTGCTGGATCGCTTTGGCGCTCAAAGGGTCGAACTTCTCGAGCCGCAGGTTGCAGACGAGCCCATTTTGGCCCGCCGCATAACTGACTTCATGTATGCAAACAACCTCTTTGTACCGAAGCTTCACCAGCTCCGTACAGAGAGCGAGTTCTACAAGGCGATTGAAAACGGTAGCAAGCGTTTCGAAATCCGCCAGAATGACCGCAACTTCAAACCGAATGATTACCTACGGCTCGACGAAATCGCGGTCGATCCCGATAACGGACGCGGCACTTACACCGGCCAATCACTGATCGCCAGGGTCGGCTATGTCATGGCTGACGAGCGTTTCGTCAAGGCTGGGTACTGCGTAATGCAGCTCAAGGAAGTGTGGGCACTCCACTCTTTTGGAAACTAAAGCAATTTGCGGGGCGCCAAGGCGGCCGCTCGGGCTCATAACCCAGAGTGTTAGTAGGGTTCGAATCCCTCCCCCGCTATATCCCCCTATCGTCTAGAGGCTAAGGACACCGCCCTTTCACGGCGGTAACGCCGGTTCGAATCCGGCTAGGGGAGCCATTTTACAGAGGAAATTATGTCAACTCTCAAAGTAGAAGTAGTGACCATCGACGACGTGCAGAAGCACCCAAACGCCGACCGCCTAGACTGCCTCATCGTCAAAGGCTGGAATGTCGTAGCCGCCAAAGGACACGTACCAGGCGAGAAGGTGGCGTATGTTCCGATTGACTCAATTCTGCCACCACCCCTTGAGGCTCACCTTTTCCCGCCGGACAGCAAGGTCAAACTAAGCAAGTCGCGCGTACGCACCATCAAACTGCGCGGCGCGATCAGCCAGGGAATGATCATACCGCTCGACGACCTGATCAACTTCGATCCTGAGTTCAGCGAAGCGCGAGTAGGCGACGACCTTACCGCCCGACTCGGTATTACAAAATACGAACCACCAGAGGACAGCGTACCGGACCACATGCGGCCGCATCACTCGCCCAAGCTCTCTAATCCATGGTTCCGCAAGTACACCGATATTGAGCACTTCAAGAACCATAACCGGCTATTTGAACCGGGCGAGCATGTCTACATAACCGAGAAGTTGCACGGCACCAGCGCCCGTTATGGCATGTTGCCAACGGCGCCGCGCAAGTGGTGGCAAAAGCTTCTGAAGTTCTTGCATCTGCTCCCTGACCATGAGTTCTGTATCGGCAGCCGCAACGTGCATCTGCAAGCGCAAGGTAACAAGTGCTTCTATGACAGCAATGTTTACGCGAAGATGGCCAAGTTCCACCGCCTAGCCGACGTGCTGCAGCCGGGTGAAATACTCTTCGGTGAAATTGTCGGAGACGGGATCCAGAAGGGCTACACCTACGGGTGCCGGCAGGGTGAGCATGACTTCTACGCCTACGACGTAATGATTAACGGCGAGTACCTCGACGCCCCCGACTTCGTGAAGTGGTGCGATCTGCGACACATCCCGCGCGTACCGGTCTATTACTGGGGAGTCTTTGACGACGCGCTAAAAGGACTGGCTAAGGGTGACAGCGTGATCGGCGGCCAAAAAGTACGCGAAGGCATCGTAATCAAGCCAAGCATTGAGCGGAACACGCACATGGGCCGCAAGGTGCTGAAGCTGATCAACGAAGACTACGAACTCGCCAAAGATAACTCGGATTTCCACTGATGCTTGATTGGAAACAGGTAGCAGCAAAGACGGGCCACCGGCATATTTTTATGGATAAGTACGGCCCGCTCTACTCGGATCACGTTGAATGGGCGTGCCTGGCAGCAGACGCAAAGAAAGTTACCGACGCCGCCGGCGAGTACGCAATCTGCAACACGGAGCAAGAAGTATGTTAGAGACTGACAGGGTAAGACTGGACGTGGTTCTAAGCTCGATCCGCCTGACGATGCAGCAGGCGGTACACGATCTGTTTGAACAAAGATCGGTTGAGTTTCAAGCGATGATTGACCAGGCAATCTCAGAGTACGACTTATATCTCAGGGAGAAAACCCAATGCGTGAACTCTGGTTTAAATGCACGAAAAAAGACGGGCAAGTCGTAGAGGTTGTGCTTCAAGGCCGGCGCCGGAACCTGGAGCCGAGGGATTACATTCGCCTTACTCGCGAAGAGATCCAATGGTTGCACGACACCACGAAAAAGATCCTGGAGCACCGCGACTAATGAACGACCCCGGGGGCGCCGACGTTATTTTGATCGGCACGATCATCACCGTCGTCTTTTGGCTTGGTGTTGGCATCCTCTGGATATGGTGCTCTGACCGCTAGGATTAAACGGACCTCAAAAAGTATTGACGCCCAACAGTAGACCCTTTACCTTGTATTCCATACGTAATACAACAGGCAAACAGGAGCAAGCAAGTGACCACATACGGCGAAATCATCAGACAGATTCCCGAGCCGGGAGATCTGACAGAAAGAGCGGACGAAACGATTAAAGAATCTGCCGCCACGGTCTTAGAATCGCTCGTTGACCACCTGGACCGCCGAGGTTGCGCCCGCGCGATCATGCCGGCCGTCGTAACGGATGAAGTGATTAGCCTCGTGCTCGATCCGCTCCGCAAGAGAAAGTGGAACGTCAACATCAAGGACATTGAAAACGGCGCGCGCCTGTTGACCATTGACGCCCGAAAACCAGCGAGTAAGCGCTCATGATGGCGCTGAGCGAAAAAATCGAAAGGTCCAAATGGCTTCTGCCGATCTTGCTGATACTGGCGATCATCGCTATCAGCCGGATTGACACACCCAACACTGAACTTATCACCCTAGGCGGTATGGATGTCGGCACCCGAGCCAAGTAAACCGAAGTGGTCATACAACCACTGGCTTGCCCTCGGGCATCGCGAATCACAACGCGAGCCGGATGTCTGCCGTAAGTGTGGCTTGAATTACGAGACATGGGAAATGGCAGACATGCCGCTTAGCTGTGCCGACGTAATCGAACGTGCCGCACAAGTTGAAGAACGACTAAAGAAGGAACTCAATGAAAACCATTATCCTGGCTACTAGCCTTTTGATCGCCGGCACTCCGGTGCTTGCCGTCGAGACGGACGGCCGTTATGTCAACCCATTCAACCCGCGTGCGGAGCAAGCCCAGCCAGCATGGATCTGGACAGATCGCCACGGATGGCGCACCACGGGCGCGTATGGTGACATACCATCGGAGTGCCGGCCGGTGACGGGGGGCGAGCGTGACGTATACCTCAACGAAGAGTATCCCGTCCCTTTCCGCTCGGTATTCCCGCCGGCGGATCTGCAACCAAGATCCATCCCGCTGAAATACAGCGAAGAATCGCCGGACTTTATACTCGCCTCTGCTGAAACCGTAACGCCGGTGACTGCGGCAGGTGCCGCGGCCGCTGCACCTGCAAAACCGGCTAAACAATCCTTTGCCGAAAGGCACCCCAAAATGCACAAAGTTGGCCGCAAGGTACGGCGCACCTGCCAGGTATTCCAACCTGTTGTGGCTTTCGGCGGAAGCTGTGCGCAAATCGTAATGATGTTCAGAAAGTAAGGAGCCAAAGAAGTGGCTAAATCAATGAAGTTAGGCGGCGGCGGACGCTTTGCCGCTGGTGTCAAAAAGATCGAAGCTAAGGGCGAGCCTGCCAGCGAAGCTAAGGCAGTTATGGCAATTGCCGGACGCAAGAAATACGGCAATAAGAAAATGGCAAGCATGGCAGCCGCGGGCAAGGCGAGGGCCAAGTAATGGCGAAGACAGCAAGACCCAGCCCGCAAGTGCAGGCAACCGACTACTACCCGCCGGAAGACGCCCGCACCTTGATGAACGCGGAAGCGATCAAGGGCGATAAGAAACGCCACGGCGCCGCGATCGCACATGCCCAAAAGCAAGCCGCCCAGATCCAAAAGATCGTGCCGCAAAAACCAGCCGGCAGAAGCAAGGGCAAAGGCGGCCGCTAATGCTGATCAAACAGCTAGCCAGGTGCGGCAACAGCCTAGGCGTGCTCGTGCCCAAAGCGGTGCGCGAGCTGCTCGGATGGGCGGACGATACCAAACTCGAGTACCACCCGGAGGGCGATACCCTCACCTTGAAGCCGGCGAAAGAACGGCAGGAAGAAGCGCTCGATCTCCTATTCCCAGGAAACAATGGAAACACAGAGCCCGCCGCCTGAACAGTACATGCCTAGCATGTTCCGCGTGGAGTTCGCTAAGAGCGTCCTTGCCGGATTACTCGCCGCGGACTCGGTGCCGGCCGACTACTCAGCCGATATTGTTTGCGCGATCGCAATCAATTACGCCGACGTGCTGGAACAGATGCTCATGAAAGAGCCAATCGAAATCCAAGACTTCCTCGTCAAAAATGTTTTGAAGATGGACAACGTAGTCATGTTTGGCAAGAGCAAAAAGAAACCGGCGCCGCCCGAACCCACACCACCCGCCGCGATATAGGAATCATGCACCCCGAAGATCCCAGAGCCGAGCACTTCAGAGAAGAGAAAGAGCGGCAATTTGTCAGGCTATTGATCATCTATACGGTGCGCGATGCCCTCGACCTTTACACCTGGTATCACACGGGCACATATCATAATCGCTTTCTTTATCGGCTTGGATTCACTAGGAACGCGCCGAAGGATAAGGCATTCAAGCGAACGGCCGACGAGATCAAAACTTGGATCGAGTCCGATCAGTTTGATCGCCTGTGCAAGCGGATCGGGTTTGATCCGGCGAATACCCGCAGCATCATAACCGGCGCCCTGGCTGGTAACGACCACGACCGGATCAGAGAACTACTGAAAGAATACGACGAGGAACTCAGTCTATATGCCTTCCACGGACCCAAAAGTCAGGCAGAGGTCGCGGAATACGAAGCCGCAAAACAGCGAGACCGAATTAGATTTGCTCGACCCGCCGGACTTCCCGGAGCCCGGATCGGACGCAAGCCTGCCCGAGGATCGAAGCCTGTTCCACGAGAAAAGCGAGGAAGAAGTCGCCCAGGAAGTGGACGAAGCCGAAAGAATCCTAAACGGTGAAATACCGCCAGAGAGCCGCACGATAACCGAGGCGCCCTTCAATGCCAAGGAAACCTACGACGAAATCAACGAGACCGGCGTAGCGTTCGAAACGCAAATGCTCATCGAGGAAATAAAATTCTTGCTCGAACAGGTTGAAGATATCGCACCGGCACACGCGAAGAGAGCAGTACAAGCCGGACAAGCCGGCCTCGCGTCTGACTTCAACACGCTGGCCAATGCAGCCCGCCACATAACTAGGCGCCTAAACGGGAAGTACACCTACTTGAGGAAATCATGAGATACATAATCGAGCTGTGCGACATTTGCGGAGCCTCGGACAAACCGCAGAATCGCCAACCGGAAGTGAAGCTCATACGAAACCCTGGCCGCCCGAGTATTACAGTGCGGTGCTGTGAGGACTGCGTAGCGAAAGTGAACGAGCACAACAAGCCCTACGACGACGCCGATCGTAAAGCCGACGAAGAAGCTAAGGCAGTAATGGACGCCAAAGTCGCCGCGAAGAAGCAAGAAGAAGAAGCGAAGAAGAACCAAGAGGGCAAGGTCATGGAAATGCTTGTGCAGCAAAACCAAGTGATGATGCAACTCTTAGCCCAGCTCGTAGAACAAAATGCCAATGCCGCTAAGCCCCGAAGAAATAGAAAATCAGGACAAGAGATGCAGCCACAGGGATGACGCCGGGAACCAGTGCGGCGGCTTCCACATAAAGGGCTCAAAGTTTTGTCACCCTCACGCCGGCGGGGTGGCATATATGCACGAGAAGAAACGCAACCTGGTGGCGCGTCGCCGGGAGCTGCAAGACGATCTCGAAGAGAACCACCAAAAGCTTGAATCAGTCGAAGACATTAAGGTCGCCGTCGCGAAGATATACAACGGCACACTTGCCGGCTTCATCAAACGCGATAAGGCTAGTGTGTTGATCACCCTGCTGCAACTCGCACATAAGTTGCACCAGAAGCAAGGACCGGCGCCCATGGGCTTCGTCAACATCAACATAGGCGACGGCGCGGCCAGGATCACACCGAATTTTGCGGACGCCAAACAGCTCGATCAATTCCTGCTATCCGATCAGAGCGCAAGCGCAAAACTGATCGAAGACCTGCACCGCGATGGCAATCTGACGATTGAGAAGCAAGACGACGTGATCGACGTAAAGCCGATCAATCCCGATAAGGTGAAGATCGACGCCACAGGGATCGCCAAGATCACCGGAGCTCCGAAAGAGGAAGTGATCGATCTGCTCGGCAAGACACTGGCCGACACCGCCGGCGAGGAATACGCCAAGCCATTCGCCGGTATCGATCTGCTCGAACTGCCACCACCACCGCCGACCTATTGCGATTATGTCGGAGTCGAAGAACGATCCGAGCTGGCAGGTATGCCGGTGCTGTCCCTCTGGTATGTGTGTCAGCGGTGCGGAAAACGCAACCCAAACAAAGTACAGGAAGTTTGCCCAAATGGATGACAACTTTTTCAAGACAGCGATTTACTCAGGCTACCGCCTGCGCTTCCTCGAACCACGGCAGCGCGCATACGCATGGGAAGAACTGAAAAAGAATGTGACACCATACGCGGGAGTCATAGCGGGGATACATGAGCCATGGGCCCAGGACGATTACGTCAGAGCGATCCCACCGCTGGATCTCCTGCTGCTATCGCTGCAAGGCGGTGAGTTCATCGTCTGTATATACGATGATCCCGAGGCTAAACTCTTGCCGCGAAACACGCTCGTGGGCATGGCATGGCTTGACGATATATGGGCCGAGCGAAGCGCGCACCTTCACGCTTGGAGCAATCCGGCGTGCCGCCAAGACTTCCGCCGAAGCAAGATCGCGGATCGGTTTGCGCGCGAGATCGTCGAGTATGCCTTCAAACCATTTGCCCCGATAAAAGACGGCGGCGGCCTCGGGCTCAAAAAATTAAAGTCAAACGTTGCCATGCCCAACCGGCGAGCCTACCGCGCATTGCATGCGCTCGGCTTCGTCGATGTAGGGATCTCGCCGCTGGATGGCTTGTACGACTCTGTGCCTACCGATACGCTGAACTTAGAATTACTCAACCCTGATTATTTCGGCTTGGCCGAAGCAGAGGTAATACAAGCTAATGCCATTCGGCGGCGGGGGATCAGCCCCGAAACCCCCAACTTACTCACCACCGGCGCCCTTCGTGAATCCGGGCCCGTTCCAGGGTCCGCCGGATCCCAGCACGACGGTGCCGAACGTGCTCAGCCCCACTCAAGTTATGAGGCAAGGAGCATCGGTAGAGAGCCAACTACCGGCTTGGCTGCAAATCAATCAGAACCCCATGAACCCTCAGGGGATGCAGCAGTACGAGAACAACTTCTATCAAACGCAGGTGCAGCCGCAGTTAGCGCAGGCACAAGCCGACCTCTACGCAAACGGGCAAAATAGCGGCTCTTACTCTGGTGCCTACATGGGGCAACTCGCCGCCATGGGAGCGCTCAACAAATACAACGCCGGACTTGGCTATGCTCAGCAGCTCTACAACAATCAACTGCAAGGGCGGTCTAGTTATTTCAATGGCGGCCCGTCGGTAGCCATCGGACAGAACGCCGCGAACGTACAACGCGGTATGGGCATTGCTGGACTGCAAAGTCAAAACGCAGGGATGCTCAATAACTACAATCTCGGCAGCGCTGGGATGCAGAATCAATATGACCTTGGCGCGGCAGGGATGCAAAACAACTTCAATCTGTCCAACTACGGCAACCAACTGAGCGCCTACGGCATGAACTTGCAGAACCAGGCAAACCGCTTTGGCTCAATTGCCGGCGGACTGACAAACATTTTCAGCGGCGGACTTGGCTTGATGGGCGGCCGTGGCACCGCCGGTAGTTTCGGCGGCATGGGCGGCACCGGCGGACTGGGTAGCTTTGGCGGCAGTAGCCCGCTATCAAATGCTGTGAGTGGTGCGGCTACGGCCGGACTCAACTTTATCTAAGGCTGAACCATGTATAACGATCCACTCAACCCGAATCAAGCACCGCAGATCGCGCAAGGCTTGGCACCACCGCCGCAAGCCCAGGCGCCAGCGCCTAGTATTCCCCCGCCTTCCCAGACGGCCCCGGCGGCGCCTCCACCGCCGGCGGCCCCTCCTTCCGCAGCACCGGCACCACCGGCGGCGCCACAGATGTACTACGACCCATACAATTACGTGGCGCCCAACAGCGTGCTTAATCAACCGCAGGTACAAGACAAACTTACACAAGCCTTCATGAACATGGCACAGAGCGCCACAACTGGACATGATCGCACGGCGGAAAGGCAGTACGCCGCTACAAAAATCTTTGGCGGCGCGGCGGCCGCACTTGGCGGACTCATGGGCGGCGGATATGCCGCCGGCGGACTGCAAGCCCTGAACATGACAAACCAGCAAGTGCAAGACGCTAAAGCACAGCGCCACATGGATCAGCAATCAGCGCTGACCGGCATGCAGGCGCTTGGAAATATCTTGCGCAACACGAGCAAGGACGCACAAACCGCCCTTGCCACACAGGTGCGTTTGGGGATCCAGAAGCAGCGCGCTGACACCTACGACACGCACACCCAAACCAAAGACGCGAACGACGCGAAGAAGACGGCGAACCTCGACCGCCACTATCAGGCGGGTGAGGCACTAAAAGCACTCGGACTAGCCAACACCAGCGAGATGGCGCAAAAGAAACTTGATCAGTACAAAGAGCACTATCAAGACGAAATGGCGCTCAAGAAGCAACTTGCAGACGTGAGAGCCAACGCGCAAAAGTACGGCGCAGACAAGCGTTACGATGCGACAATCCAAGGATTGCAAACTCGCATCAAACTGGCGAACCAAGCGCGCAAAGCGTCGGCCGTCAGGTTTGACGATGAAATGGAAGCGAAGCTCGGCAGGCGAGACACCAACGGCAACCTTGTGTATCAAGGCGTGACCGTACCGAGCCTTGCTGATAGCGTCGAAGACGTGGGCGATCTCGAGTCACCACAAGCACCGGCACCGACCGGACAACCGACGCAGCCAACACAACCAACCCAACCGACGCAGCCAGCACAGGCACCCCCGGCGATGAGCGATAACCAGGGTAAAGCGCTGCAGCTTATGAACCAGTATCAACAGCTCTACAAAAACAAGCAGTTGCCGGAAGCGATCTATCAGCAAAAGTTGCAGAGCTTTAGCCGCAACTTTCCAACACTGGTAAACCAACTCAATGCCCAATAGATTGCAAGTGCCACCGCCGCCGCCAAACATGCCAGCTTATGGCTCGGCAAGCGCCGCGCCCCAGGATGAATTTGACATGCTGTCCGCTCAGGATCAGCAGCAGGCAGCCCAGCAGGCGCAGCAACCGCCCGACGAGTTCAGCACACTGGCGGCAACCGATCGGCAGGCGCAGCCGCAGCAGCCGGCACCACTCCCGGTGCTCAGCACCAACGTGCTGGCAACACCGCAGCAGCAGCCAGCCCCGACACCAGCAGCTCAACCGGCACAAAAACCGGCAGCGAAACCGGCAGGGCAGCCACGCACGATAAGCGCGCCACAGGCGAAGAAGGCAGCATCAGCACCGCCGCATGTCCCGACACCATTGGAGCAAGTTGGCGCAAACATCGCCCACCTAGGACAGCAGGCTTATGCCGGTGCGCACCAAGTACCGATCCTCGGTGATGCCATCAGACTTGGCGAAGAATACGTACACAACCCGGCGCAAGCTGCAGCGGCAACGGCGGCGAACATTCCAGCGGGTATCATCGGGCTGCCGCAAGACGTTGTGAATCTCAGCAACCAATTGACCCGGCAACAAGCCGCCGGACAAGTTGCCGACATGGGCCCGGCTGATCTTACGTCGCCGGCACGGAAAACAATTGACTACGCCACTCAGGTGGCAAACGTTCTACTGCACCGCAAACAACTCGAGCCGGTACAGGTGAAGGAAGCATATCAGGCACCATTCCAACCTGTTCTTGAAGCAAGCCCGGCAGCCGCCGGCGCCGGTGACTTGATTGGCAATCTCCTTGGCGGCAAAGGTATGCACTTGCCCGGCCCGCCGCAAATCAAGGCACTGGAAAACAATCCGATCGTACAAGGTTTGATCCACGGCGCAATAAGCGGCGAAGGTTACGGCGCTCTTGGCTCACTCGCCAATCAAGCCGAGGGCAGGCAGCACGAACAGGCAGACGGCAAAGACATACGCGGACTGAACTTGAAGCAAGCGGTGAAAGAAGGCTCGGCATCAATCGCCCCCGGTATATTGCTTGGTGCCGCCGGCGGTGCTTTCGCCAGGAAACCCGCACCGAAACTGGCACCGGGAACGATCCCGCCCGAACTGCTCGAATTTAAGAAACCCGGACAGGGAGCACCGACGCCGACCACGCAAGCGCCGGCAGCGCAGCCAGGGAAAGCGCGCGGATCATTTAGCTTTGCCCCTGGCATGAAACAGCAGCTTGAGGCGCGAGACGCCCAGGAAGCGACAGCCAACCCTTACGGCACCGTCAAGAAGATCGACGACTGGAAAAACACACTCAACGATCAGCTTGCCAATGCGCAATCCGCTGACGACGTACTGCAAGCGAAGAACGACGCCGCCGCGTGGATCAGCAAGAACGGCGCGGACAAGAGCGTCAAGGACGTGCTGAAAGAGCACCTCGACAAAACTGCGACCCAAGCAGACCTCAAGATCAAAGCCGACGCACAGAAAGCGAAGATCGAAGCAGCCCAGGCGAAGCAAGCGGCCACGCCACCGGAACCGGCGCCGGCTCCAGTGGCGCCCCCGCCGAAGCCGCCCGAGCAACCCGCGCCTCAAATGACGCCCGAGCAGATCGCGGAGCACCAGCGCCAAGACTTCATCCGGCAAAACTTCCCCAACCACAATGAAGACCTGAGCAGCCATGATTTCAGCACCTTCAAAGGCACCCGTGAAGAACAATACAGGGTGAATCATGCCGAGCCTTTCAGCCCCCACCATATATATGATGAGGACATTGATCCGCAACTCGACATACTCAGCCAGACGCGCGAGCACCTCAACAAAGCCTACGAAAACGCCGACCGCAACACCCGCACGCGATTGACCGGCATTATCAAAATTCTCGACGGGCAAGAGAAAGCGATCGTACACGAGAAAGCGCGTCGCGCGTACCTGACCGCCCAGGGCGTTGAGCCTGACTGGGTAAAATCCGAACCTGTCGAAGGCGCCGACACGTCCGCCGCCCCTGCCGAAAATCCGTCGGAAAATCAACACATCGACTTTAAGCAAGTGCCGGACGATGAACTCGTCAAAAGGATGATCGATCCGGCAGCGCACGGACTGACAGACGATCAGCACATGGCGGCCATTGCCGAATACGAAGCGCGCCACCCGGAACCGGCGCCGGAAGAGTCGCAAAATAATGGACAAAACCCCGGACAAAACGCACCGAGTCAAGAGCCCGAAACGCCGCCCCCGGCAGCGAAAGAACCCGGACAAAATAACGGACAAAATGAAGTAGCAAAATCTTACAAGGTCGATAAACAAGGGCCTTGGTATCACGTCACCGATCAAGATGGAAACGTCCTAAGTAAGACGAAGGATCGCAAGCAAGCCGAGCGCCGCGTCGAATCGCTCAACAGTGGAGCAAAGCACGGACAAGGCAAGCGCACAGACAAGAGCCCGCAGCCGGACGACTCCACCAGCTACCAGCGCGCGGCAATAGATTACGGCAATAAATTCGATGCCAGCAACCTACCGCCGGAAGTATCCGAGCCCTTGCAACGACTCGTAGAACAGCGCCACCGTTTCGACCAGGCGCGCAACAAAGTTTTAGGGATCGCGCAAGTTGCCGGCAAAGCGAAAGGCTTGGATCTCAAACTCAAAGGCGTACGGAAATTTGATCCGGAAGTCGAAAAAGCAGTAGCCGCCGCGGCTAAAAATCCTGAAGAGTCCGGCTTCAGTATTGAAATGAACTCGGGGAAGAAGCCGGCGCCAGAAGCTTATAAACCGGCAAAAGGCGAGAACGTCTTAGGTGCTCTCAACAATGCCATTGGTGAAATGAAGTCGGCCGAGGCTGACTACAACACCGCCCGCGATACCTTCAAAGATCAATATCTTCCGCGCCGTGGTGAACTGCCGCCCTCGATCAACGTCAACCACGAAGGCAATACATTTAACGTTAGGCTGACCAACAAGGAAAGCCGAGCAGCCACCACCAACACGCCAGGCGAGCAAGCGCTCAGCGACGACGTGAAGCACATCACCAAGGCGATAGAAAAGGATCCGTACCTTGAGCAGACGGTACAGGCACACAACCTTGGCGAAGTGCTCGACGCAGTAGGCAAGGAATTGGGCAAGCAAGACAATGTTTTGCTTGAAGGATCAAACCCGTTAGGTCACATGGTTTCTGCAGCCGTGAAGGTCAAGCGCGGCTTGGATAATGCAGGCGTCAAACTCGATCCGCGCATGTTGCATCAGGTTTTTATGAACCAATTCAACAGCGATAAGTACGAGCTGACCGCCGATCCGCAATTCTGGGATTGGTACAACAGACAGCGCGGCGCCCTCGATCTCTCTCTCCAAGGTGTGGAAAAACTGCACACCGAAGACGAGCGCGACGCATGGCTCAAGAATCGTTACGCCGATCCCGATGATATACGCGCCGGTCTCGACGGTGCCGACAAACTCAGCCCCGCCCAGCGCGAAGGATTGATCAAACAGAATCAAGTGCTTGACCAAATGAGCGACGGTTTCGAGCAGTATGCCGAGCACTTGCGCCAGCAGGGATACAACGGTAAGGGCTTCTTTAACACGATCCTGCCGATGAACAACCTACTAGCCACGCTTGAGTCAGACTTACAGCAGCTCGACCCCCGGAGGTACAGAGGTGAGAACTGGCTCCAAGACCTTGGCTCAGGCGTTACCCGTGGCATCTATGATATGTACGTCACCGGCAATTGGTCGATACACGCTCTGCACGCTATCGAAGCGGGTACGGTCGGCACTGCCTATCATCCACAGGCTTTCGCCAAAGCAGTGGGCGACCTGGCTAGCTCCTATACTATCGGGGATCCGGGCGTCAAAGAGTTCGTAGAGTCGTTTGATTCAAGCTCGGGCATCCAGAAGCGAGTAAAAGAAGAGAACCAAACCAAACTCGGCAAGTATTGGCGCGGACTGCAAAAGGGTGCGTTTGATACCGCCGGCAAGCTAGTGGGTGTGGACAACGCCACCGAGAAGATCGCACATAACGACAAGCTGCAAACTGGGCTTGACGTGCTCGAAGGTTCGATCGCGGAAGACGCCAAACTTAAACTTATGCGCGCGATGTCCGCGCACATTGCCGCCGACGAAATGGGCTACCAAGGCGGCGGTACTCAGCTCATGAAGGACATGGCCGACGCGCTGCACAATCCCAAAGCGATGGACGCGGAAAGCCGAATCGAGGCCGCAACAAAGATCGTCTACCACATGAACCAGATGGTAGGCTACAGCCCCAGTGGGTTTAGTGACATGAACGTGCTCACGCGCATGGCGTCGAAGACTTCCCCGATCTTCAAGTGGTTCACACCATTTGCCACCACGCGCTTGCAGCAATCGCGCGTGATCACCAAGTTTTTTACCAACTCAATGAAGGCAGCCAGCACCGGCGATGTTATGAAGGCTGGACGGTTTGCCGGACAAGGTTTGCTCTGCCTCGGTTTGATCTCGATGATCAACGGACGCGGCGGCATACCGCTGGACATTCAGCAAGCATTGCACGCAGCAGACCCGGACAAAGCAAAAGAAATACTCGAGCAAGCCGATAAGTTCAATGTGATCGGCAAACTGGCTGACACCGAAGTTGAGCACGTAACACCGCAACTCTTTGTACCCATGTTTATGGGTGACAGCTTCCCGACGCAACTACTCGACGCCGGACAATCCGCGTACTCTGGCAAAGGCTGGAGCCAGATCAGAGGCATAGCCACCCTTGCCGCCACCGTGGGCATGAGCAGCATAGGCGGCCGCATGGGCCTGAACCAGATTATAAAAGTTGCCAAAGCGCTCGAGACTGGCAAGGAAGGACATAAGGACGTGTACGCCTTCCGGCACGGTGACACCTTGCGATCAGGCGCCAAGCTCGGACTCAAGATCGCAGACACCGCAGCTAAAGTTGGCGGACTCGATCTGAAGGTGCCGCGCATGGATGACATGCTCGGCAAGCGCAAGGTGGACACAAACACGCCCCGCGAACTCTTCGGCGCAGTCACACCTGGCATGAGGATTGAGAACGCCGAGATCATCAACAAAATGCGCGACGATCAAGCCTTTGGCGACAAGCTCCACAATCTCGACCAAAAGGCATATCAACGCGCCAAAAATTCACTTTTCAAAATCCAGAAAGCAGCCGCCCAGGAAAAAGACTGGAACGCAGCACGCGAGAAACTCAATGGCCTAGATGGCTATTGGGAGCGCACCTTGAAGCAGTACCTACAGAATCATGAGGCAAAAAATGGCCAAGAAGAAGGCAACACCAAAGCCGCCACGCATGCAGAAGCGTGACGAGAAAGTAAAAGCACCGAAGGGATCCAGTGGCAGTAAAGGATCCGGCTCTGCCAAAGGGATGGCATATGGCTGCTAATAACCCGCCCAGCATTGCCAGCGTAAATCAACACCTGAGCAGGCTAGAGAACCGTTTAGACATTCTCTTGAAGCGCTTTGACGTACTCGCCAATCGGTTTTGCCTGTATTGGATCGACGAGCGCAAATCGCCGGCCGTCGGCATCATTGTGAAACGTGGACTCAACCGCGACAAGAAAGAGTGTGCGGACATCTTCATTATCAGCTCTGAGCTGAGCGCGAACTACATCACAACCGACAAGCTCAAAGTTGAGAAAGACGAATCCAAAAACCAACGGTGGGAGCCGCTGGTACTCGATCAAAAGATGTTCGCGGAAGCGCACAATCTGATCGAGCAAAGTAAGGACGCGCCGCCTGATGACGGCAACAGCGCTCTTATCTAGGCTCGACGAGAACCGCCAAGCACGCGCCCGTTTAAAAATGCTCTGGATGACCCGGCCGGATTTACGGCCGGCGATCCGTGCGCGCTGCACCGGCGATCCCAACGATCTGCAATCGCTCAAGGATGCTTTTAAATTCTGGGCGAATCACTTTTGCTTCACCCACAACGAGCACAAGCCACCGCGCGAGCGCGTGCAACCGCTGTTGCTTTGGGAGCTGCAAGAGGAAATCTCAGACGTAATCATCGAGAACGTTTTTAAAGCGTCCGAGAATGAAAACTATGAGTGGAACGCCTATGGCGACAAAGCCCGCATGATGGCGTGGACGTTCCTAAATCTGCTGTTGATTCAATGGCTCTGGCAGTTTCATGGGATCTCTACGGTCATCACGTCGAAAACATTGGAAGACGTTGACAGCCAAAGCGACATGAACACGCCCTTTCAGAAATTGCGTTTTCAGATCGAATTGCAATACAAGCAAGCACCGTGGCTATTTCCCGAATCATTCGACATTGGCAACAACGAGCAGTACAAGACCGGGCTGATCGCCTGCAGCAATGGCGGATCCCAGATCGCCGGACTGTCACCCAAGGGCAAAGCCATGAGACAGGCCCGCGCCCTGATCTGGTTTGGCGATGAGTTCCCGCACACTGACACAGATATTGAATTGTGGGACGCCGCTTGTGGAACCGTCAAAGTACGGATCGTAGGCGGAACGCCGAACGTACAGCGCGGCCGTAACTGCAAAGCCTACAAGCTTCGGTACAACAAAGAAGGCGAGCAATGCCACATATTTGAAATGCCTTGGTGGCGCCACCCAGAGCGCGCAGTCGGCTTGACGAAAAAGCCGGATGGCACGTACACGTCACCGTGGTGGGAGCAGCAATGCGCGACCAAGAGCAAGCAAGTGCTTGCCGCCGAGTTCCTCATGGACTGGAACGTCGCCATGGGAGCCACCGCCCTTTACGCTTTCCGCGAGGTGTCTTGTGTATTTGGACTCAAGCCCGATCCATTCGGCGGCCCGATCTTCCGTTCGTGGGATCCCGGCAAAAGCTACGGTGTTTGCTGGGCGCAGCGTGACCGCTGGGGCAAGCTCCGGTTATTGCGCGAGCTGATACTCACCGAAGAGGACGTAAGCGAGCAAGGCAAGACGCTACTTGCTGCAATCGCAGAGCGGGCAATCGGCATAACTGATCGGTACTTCCCAGACTTCGAAATCCTCGACGTGGGCGACCCTTACGCCAGCCGGACGCAAACGTCATTCCAGGAAAAAACCGAATACGAAATGCTCTACACGAATCACAAGATCCGGGTGCAGAGCGCATATATGTACCAGATTCCATCAAAGGAACGCCGTAAAAAGCGCATCGAGATATTAAACGATCTGATGGGCAAAGACGTGACCGACGACGGCGGCAGGATGACGCCCGGTTTCCTGATCGACCCGCGCACTTGCCCGATCACTTATGAAGCGATCAAGCAAGAGTACCGCTGGAAGATGGACAAGGAGACGGGCGAGCGCACGGACGAGATCGTCAAGGCGCACCCGTTCACTGAGGCAATTGACACGATAGGTATGATAGCCGTAAAGCTATTTGATTCCAAACGGAATACAACCGGCGAGAGCGGCAGAACCCCCAGACCTAAGCGAAGGCAGTCTACAGGCTGGAGACGCACAGGAAGGATGTAGCCACAGCATGGCAAAAGCAGAATACCAACAGGCTTTCCTAGAGCCGTTCACGTCCGAGAAGATGCAGAAGCTTGCAGTACAGATATGGAACTTCGTTCTTTACTGCCAGGACTCACGCCGGCCGCGCGAAAAAACAATCTTTGAATGTGACGAGGCTTACCTCTGCCACCGTTACGTCCCAGACGTAGGCGCCATGCAACTGATCGAAGATGGGGAATTTGGCGAGTCTGATGTCTTCGACAACATGAACTACATGAGCATCCGGCAAACACTCGCCTTGATGCCCCGCAACCAACCATGGCTTACGGTATCAAGCCGCGAGGGAGAAGCCGACCTCATCATCCAGGCGATCCAAGATCACCAGATCTATATGCACAAGAAGGCGCGCACGCGTCGGAATTGGCAGCGCCACCGGAAGCAAAAGAACATACGCGGTCGCAGTGGCATTTACTGGGAGTGGCGCGAAGAGAAAGTATGGCGCAGGATCGACGACGTAGCCGACAACGCCAAGCAACTTAATGCTTGGCTGAAGCGTGCCGGCATCAAGAAGGCGGACGCCGGCAAGCTGACCAAGGGCAGATACCCACACATCATCAACGCCGGACCCTCAATCTATCCCATTGATTGGTATGACTTGTGGGTTGATCCATCGGCTGACCTAGTGAACCACCGCCGACCGGCAAAGATCGTCCGCCGTTTCCGCGTCCTTGAAGATCTAATGTCAGAGATGAAGGACGACGTACCGGAACCGAAGTACGACAAGGAAGTCCTGAAGCAGATCACCCCGCTGACCTTTGAGCAAATTTACTCGAACTGGGATTATGCCGGCGGCCGCACCAGCTCACAGCGGATATTTGGCACCGTGCCTTCCCGCATGACCAGCGGCATTAAATTCGTGCCGGTCTATATTTGCTACTTCCCGCACCTGGAATTTGATTACAACGGCACTAAAGAACACTACTGGGATACATATTTTCATATTGCCATTGATGGCACGGGAAATAAGCCTTTCCTGATTTACGCCGAAGAGAACCCCAGCGACCTGGGACACAGCCACATTATTGTGGATGACTGCGTAGACTGGGTGACACCATGGGCAAGTGGTGGCATTGGACTGGTGGAAAAGCAACTCAGCCGCTACCACCAAAAGAACCTACTCAAGTTGCTCATGGTGACGGCAGCCGCACATAGTATCTTCCCGCCGGTCAACGTGCTTGCTAACGCATTGCGCGAGGATGAAGAGTACGGTTTCGGACCCGGCGAAATTAACGTTATACAAGAGAACCCGCTCGGGCTTGCTGCAATCGCACCCATGCAGGTGCCGGAACGCGGCGCCGCCCTCGGTGAGCAAATCCTCCGATTCTACGGCGAGGACATGCGGGCAAGCTCGGGGCTCGACGGATTGGCGATAGATAACCCAGCCCGCAGCATGAGCAAGCCGAAGACGGCCACCGAAGTGAACCGCGACCAGAGCACCGGCAGCCTGCTGCTAGACAACGAAGCGGAGAACGACGCCGAGGTCTTATCGGAACTCGTGATGTCTATCTTTGAGGAAAGCCAAAAGCGACTGCTACCGAACGCGGAAGGGATGCTCGATTATGAGCGCTACCTCGGAGACAAAGTAATCCAAGGGAACCTCAGTTTAGGCGACTTTAGAGCCAAGCGATCGATCCAGGTGCTTGGTGTACAGGGTGCCGAGAACAGGGCCCAGGAGCTACAGAACCTGTTGCAAGGGCTGGACATTTCCAGCCGACTGATACCGGCCATGCCAATGGCGATCCCGTTTGCACAAACGGCACTTGTACAGACGTGGCGGAAACTCAATATCCCGATGCCGGATCAACTGGAAAACATGCCCTTGCAGATGCCGCAAATGATGCCACCCGGTATGCCGCCACAGATCGGTATGCAAGGTGGCGCGCCACCGCCCGCACCACCGGGAGCGCCGGACCAAGGCAACGTTATAGATCTCAGTCAATTTATGGGGGCAATGAATGGACCTGGTAACGCCAGCGCAGCTAGCTGACAAGCAGAAATCCGCAACGGACGACGATCTCGCGCGGTACCAAGAGCTTGCCGATCAACTCAAGGTGCTTGTACAACTCCCAGGCTATAAGTACGCTAAGAGGATGAGTATGTCGTATGTAATACAACCATACGCATGCCACCCGCCAACCAATGAACAAGAGCGCATCCGTTGGGAAACGTACAACACAGTTAGATGGGGCTTTGAGCGGCTCTGGCACATGATCGAGAGTATCGCCGCCGGAACGTTTGAGCTACCGAAGGAACAGCAAGTAAATGCCGATAGTAGAGGGAAACCAGGCGCAATCAGCCTCATTTGATCCCGCAGTCCAAGGACAGGCGGTATCACCCTATCAACAAGTCCTGAAGAAGTACGAAAACGACGAGAACAAAGAGACGATCCAAGCGATCGATGACATCATCCGCGCGGCAGGACAAGAGCGCACTACCCAGATTGTCAACGAAGTTAATCAGCGCCGGATTGTAGAAAGAGCCCTCGATCACCTCGGTGATGAACTTGACCGGATTATTGAGTCCGACGAGACCCTCGGCAAGTTCCGCAAGCCGATCGAGCTGCTCGTTAAATCAGAATTTGACACCGCAGACGGAAACACCGAGCACCTGGAGAACGCTAAAAAGTTGTTCGCCGGCACCCTCGGCAAACCCGAGATTAAAGCAATGGTGAAGAAGCACCTCAACGAACTTGTTGGAGAAGACCACGCAAACAGAAATACGGGGCTATCCGGCATGAAAACGGAAGGAACCGGACAAGCGGCAGCTCAAGCAGCCGCACAACCGGCGGTGACATCACGCAAGGGACTGAACGATCCGCAACGCGCTTTGTATGACGCAAAGCTGCATGAGTGGCTCGACAAGGATCCGCGCGATAGAGAGCGGCTTGGAATACCCAAGACCGACGACGAGATCAGACAGCGGTGTCTTGAGTATGCCGCTTCTAAATTCAAGGAAGGGCTAGCAGATTAGCCCCTCGATGTAAGGAACAGCCATGAATGGCAGGATTAGGCTTTCAGGTCTACAAGCGCGCGAGCGCTGGTAGCGATCCGAAAGAGAAGATCCCCTCCACTGCTAGCACGCAATACCTTAGCGGCGGCGGATCTGCTCTGACTGTTAGGCCGGGGTCTGGTAACAACGGTTTTGCAAACCTCGTTGCCGCGGCCGACAAATGCACCCACATATACGAGTCGATGATCACCCCCGACAACGTTGTCCAAATGTTGCCGGCGGACAAATCGACTGCATTGCAAGAGAACGTACTCGCCACTCCGATTAACCCCAGAACGATCTTAAAGTCGTGGCTGGTGGGCGATGCCGTGCCGACGATCAATAAAGTCGCTTGCAACACCAACAGCAACGCGGCCCAGGCACTGGTAACCGCAGCCGGCAGCACCGGCGATAACACCAACGGAACTATCTATATTCCCGAGCTGAACCAACAGCGCACCATCACTGGTGATGCCGTTGCCGGTGGTGTCCACACGTTCACCGTAGCACCCGCCTTTACACAGGCTCCCACTGTTGGCAATACCGCCATTGTGGTGCCTTTCTCGAAGGGCTGCACCGGCGTGAAATTCAACAGCTCGAACCCCTCTCAAAGCCTCGACCCGACGGTCTCCGGTAAGAGCGGCGGACATAACAACATCGAAGACGTAAACCTCAAGGGCGATAACTTCGGCCCCTACGTTTTGTCTTCTTGCCCTGACCTGCAATAGCGGTTAGCGGACTGACGTAAGGAAATACAACATTGTCTGAACTTTTGCGGGATCAATTTATCCGCGAAATGACCGACGAGCTGGAGAGTTCTACCGGCCTCGGTATGAAAATGGGCGACCAATGGAAGCCTGTTTTCCACATGCGGAAAACCGACAAGCGCCGGGTTGAGCGTCAAACCTTCGTATGGCCATCTGTAGTTGCAGCGACCGAAGAAGGCGGATCTCTTAACCGGCTGACTGTCAAGCACGGCTTCGGCTCGTATGTCGTGCCGCTCACCTACACGGGTGAGATTAAGGTGTCACACGAATTTATGCGCGATCTGCGCTACGAAGAAGTGAAGCAACAAGCCTTCGGCTTGGGCGTCGCCTTCACGCGCAACCGCTACAACCTCGCGGTTGACACTCTGATCAATGGTTTCGGCTCGGTGACATCACCGGACGGTCAATCATTGTTCAGCAATGCCCACATTCTCGCGGCTAACTCGACCTACTCAGGCACCGGCAATAGCAATATTCTGACCGGCGCCCCGCTGACCACCGACGCGTTTGACACCGCCGTTGCTCAGCTCATGACCACGGTTGACGAAAACGGCGACGTGTTCCCTGTACCGATCAACAAACTGCGCCTGATCTGCGTCCCGCAGAACGCGCGCCAAGCTTTGCAGATCGCCGGCTCTACTCATGAGCCCGAGAACATGAACAACGCGATCAACATCTATAGCGGCTCCTACGGCCGTTACGAGATCGAAGTCGTGATCCTGCCGTTGCTGTACGGCCGCGCGCCGTCGCAGTGGGCTGCTACTCAATGGTATGTGCAAATCCCTGAAATGCACGGCTTGTACTTCTACGAGCGTGAAGCGATCCAAACCTGGACCGCTAAGGACACCAACAGCTTGAGCGTCTTGTATCAAGGGCTCGACAGCTTCGGTTTCCTCGTTTCGGATTGGCGCTGGATCATCGGATCGAAGGGGATCTAGTCGTGAACAAAGCAATCAGAATAGTTTCCCTATTGCTGGTGGCATTGTTCGCCATCGGGATGCCGGCTGACTCTCAGACTATTACTGCTCACGCCGTAAATAGCAAGTTGAAAAACAACTTGGAGATCACCGGCACCCTGAAGGTAGACGGGCAGAGCACCTTTGCTGAAGGCAGCGGGGGCGCCCTGTTTAATCCGGTTGGGATCTTGTCGTTGATTACGGCCAACGTCGCATCAGCGACGGGCGGCGCCGTAACCAGCACCTACTCCCTACCGGCTAATACCCTTAATGCCGTTGGGGCTGCTGTACGTGTCCGTATCTACGGCACCACGGCGGCTAACGCAAACACCAAGCAAGTGCAATTCCTCTGGGGAGGCACCACGATCACTCTGCTTAACGCCGCGTCCAACGCCAAGGACGTGTACGCAGACATCGAGATCGTGAAGACGGGCAGCAACACGCAACAAATCAACGTCGCTGGCTACGCCAACGGCGCCTTGATGAACGCGCTTAGCACGACTTCAACCCAGACCGACACTAGCGCTATCGCCATGACAGTGAACCTGCCGACAGCGACAACCGCGGGTGACACCACGATTACCGGCTTTGATATTTTTGCGGAGCCGTAAACCGTGACAGCTAACAATAGCTGGTTTAACGTGACTAATGAGGTGCTCCGGTTATCGTTGCTACCAACGATACCGGACACCAACACGTTTGATACTGACTCGAACCTGCAAGAGTTTCAGTCAGCGGCCAAATGGTACGTACGCCTGTGTCACCACCTTATGACCTTGCGCATGGTGAAACATTTCACCACCAGGCGGTTTGACCTGCCTATTGACACTTCAACTGATACCTACGCCCTGGACCTTGGGATAAATGGCTCTTGCATCAAGCCGAGATCGTTTTTCAACCTCACCCCGGGCGGAACGCTGAACCAGGAATTAAATTACCTCGACTATGACGAGTTCCTGAGAAAGTACCCCGATCCATCCATCCTGGTGAACACACCAGGAGCGCCAATGCAATGGATCTTGCTCCCGCTTGAAAGATCGGAAGACCCGGTAAACGGGACAAATACGCCACCGACAACGGCACCGATCCAAAGGGTGCGGATATTCCCGTATCCCGACGCGCAATACAACTTGCAGTACCGCGCACAGATCCTCCCTTATCCGCTCACGCAGAGCACCGACGTGATCCTCTGGCCGGCAGAGTATGAGCACTGCCTCTGGATATGGTCTTGGGGCCAGGTAGAAAGAGCCCTCGGTGAAGGTAAGGAAGGCACGCTCGAACAGCTTGCCCGCCAAGCCGTTCAGGATGTCCATTTGATCGCCGGCGTGCCGGACGATGCACGGCGAGCCGTAAGAACTATGCGGCCTCTCAGCGGCGCCATGTGGCCGCCAGGCAAATACACGGGATGGGTTTCTAGTCCGCCCGGTTAAAAGGGATGGCTCGTGTCTACTCCTAACAATTATCTTCCAGCGCCCGTAAGTCAGTCCGAGCTTTACAAGTTCGGACATTCTTTAGTTCCCGGCAGCGTGAGCGCGCGCAGGGGTTTGTGGTCTGCATTGGCGGACGCCGAGCGCTCACCGGACCAGGCGAAGATTCTAAACAACTTCCAAATGTGGAAGAAGCGCTATATCTGGACAACGCACGGCATTGGCTACGTAAACGACAACGTAACCGCCATTAACGGCGGTGGCGCGATCAAAGACTTCGGCATCTTTTACGACACCAGCAACAATATCAATTTGCTGGTGCAATCGGCGGACAAGCTGTATCGGTACGATACCGTGGGACACGCGGTAGGCGCCGCAATTTTGAGCGGATTAAGCACGACCGCTTACCCGACAATGCGCCCATTCGGTGCGTCAACACTTACCTTGTTGCCTGTGACGGTCTACTGCAACGGCAACGCGAACCCGCAGCTAATCACGAGCACCACGACGGCGCAGGCGATGAGCTGGACAGATGGCTTTAGCCGCGAGTATGTCACCATCGGCGGCACCATGACACCAAATAACAAGCTTGCTCTGACTTTCCAGAGTGGGCAGCTTGGTATCACTCCGGTGACTGTCACGTATACCATCCAGGCAAACGACACGGTGCAGACGGCAGCCGTGGGTTTGGCGGCAGCAATTAACGCGAGCAACCTCTCAACCGGCGGGGTAAGCGCGACGGCTACCGGCACCGTCGTAACGGTGAAGTATCCCTCGGGCATCACGATCACTTTTTCCGCTGGACTGACCACGGAAACGGCTACCATCGCCGGAACGATAGCAAGCGGTAACGCCCTGTCAATCACGGCGACGATCCCCAACAGCCAAGAAACGGCGACCGTAGGCGGCACGATAGCCGCCGGACAAACCTACTCGATCACCGTCACCGGCAACGGATTGAGCGCCGCCCAGGCGGTGCCGACGTACACAACCGTTACCGGCGACAATACGACGACCACCGCCAGCGGTATCACTACCGCGATCAATGCAAACACGGTGCTTGCAGCCGCCGGCATTAGCGCGACATCGAGCGGCGCGGTAGTCACTATCAGTTACCCCAGCGGCTTGACTCTCTCGTTTACAGCGAGCGCAACCAGCCCCGGAAGCCTGGTTATGGCCCCCGGCACACCGGGCACAGCGGTAACGGTGCCATACACTTGTGTAACTGGCGACAACGCCACCAGCGTAGCCACCAACTTTACCAACCTGATCAACAGCCAGGCCGCACTAGCTTACGCGGGTGTTACGGCGACTTCGAGCGCCGGTGTGATAACGATCACCTACCCGTCAGGGCTTAATGTCGTTTTCAGCAAGACCGTGAGCGGAAGCGTAACGATCACGCTTGCCGCTGGTGCATCACCGACAACCGGAGCCCTCACCCTTTTGGCCGGCTCGGCAACGCAAGCATGGCCGGTTGTATTCGACGGGAAGACGTACCAGAAGCCCGCTTTTTGCGAGCCGTTTGGCGACCGCATGGTCTACGCGGGCTTCCCCGATCCAAGCACCATGTACGACGTGCTTATCTCGCAGCAAGGCACATACGACACCTTCACTCAGTCGGCACCACTTCTTGCCACCGATGCCAACACCTTCACCGTAATTGGAGCCAATGGTCCTATCACGGGCCTTAAAGCTTTCCGTCCGAGTAATACCAACATCGGGCAAATATTCCTAATCGGGCAGGCTGACGGCGTGAGCATGATCACCGGCACCGACATGACGAACTACAGCCTTGATCCGCTCACAACTATGTACGGCATCGTCAATAACCGTTGCTGGGCTCAGGTGCTCGACGATCTGGTATTCCTCACGAATAAAGGTGTGTACTCGTTCAGCTCCCTGATTCAAAACGAGACCAACCCCCAAGACGCTCTCAGCTATCCGATCAGCGACCAGATCCAACAAATCGACTTCGCGAGCGCAGCAAACACGGCTTTTTGCGTCCACCATCCGATCACGCAAGAAATCCATTTCTATGTGCCATTCATCGTTGACACCGGGACGAATCAACACGGCTTGATCCTCAGCTACAACACGGACGGCGGACTCGCTGGCCCAGTATGGTCAACTAAAAGCGGTTTCTCAATCGCCGCCGGCATCGACTACCGCAACCAAATGTACGGCGGAGACTACACGGGCTTCGTTCAGTCGCACTATAACGGCGATACATACAACGGCAATACGGTGCTATTCCATTACCTTTCTGCTCTGATGACAGGCGGAAATTTAATGCAAGCCGGACGCATGCAGAATGTCACGGTAGTGACGGACGGCGCAAAGCAGCAGGCGGCAATCAACGTCTACGCTTACGGCAAATTTGCCGACGGCAGCACCCGTAAGACGCTTTGCACGCCGTCATATCACATCATTGGTGACAACGCTGTTGGTACCACCGTGCTGCCTTTTGCGCTCGGCACATCGAGCTTTCCAAACGACACTGTCAAAACACATATATACCGCCCGATTGGGCGCGGCATCATGTTCGAACTCGAACTTACTAACTCAAACATCGCCGGCGATGGCTTGGACTACTCCCGCGCCGACTTTACTCTTAGCATAGGAGGCATGGTACGCCATTGAAACTTTTTCGCCGTATTTGGTTTAACTTACTGGCTCTGCTTTTTCTCGGCAGCGCCGCCCTCGCGACCGTTCCCACAATCAGCGGTTTTGTTACCCAGGTTGATGGCAACACGGTAAACGCTAGCCTGTGGAACTCGCAGATCGGCGCCATCTACACGTATATAAATACCAACTTGGTGGCGACGTGGAACAAGCTAAGCACCGTTGGCGGACTGCTCACGTATGACGGCACCAACGTACAGCAGCTCACCCCCGGCGCCAACGGCACTTTCTTAACAGCCGACAATACGCAAGCCTATGGCATCAAGTGGGCAACGATTGCCAACACCACGGCACTCACTACCAAGGGCGATGTACTCACCACAGACGGTACTAACCTGCAAAGGGTGGGCGTCGGTACTGACGGCCAGGTTTTAACCGCACGCAGCAGCGCCACCTACGGTATTGACTGGGAAAACAACGTAGTACCCAGCGGACTGATCGCCATCTGGAGCGGCACTCTGAACAATATTCCAGCCGGCTGGGAGCTGTGTAACGGCACCAACGGCACGCCAAACCTGCAAGGGTTATTTGTCGTAGGCGCTGGCTCAACTTCACCGGCGGCGAGCGGCGGCATGGGGCTGCTTAACCCGGGCGGACCGTTCGGCAATTCCAGCGCGGGCACCGGATTGGGCCCAACGCACACGCACTCGGTAAGCGTATTTGGCACTAGCGTGCAATCAGGTACAGGCACCAGCGTAACAGCAAGCGTAGGCACCACATCCGGTGGTGCAACGGTGACACCTCGTTACTACGCCCTCGCTTTCGTCGAAAAAATATAAGGAGCTGACAGCTTGAGTCAAAGAGTACATTCTAATATCGGCTGGGGCATCACTCGCCAACTCGGGCAACCGTTTTCCGGTAACGCAATCGGGATCGCGAACCCCAACAGCCTTAACAGCAGCAAGCCGAAGCTTGCCGATGCAATGGGCCGCGCCGGTAAATCGGGCGTTGTCTCATTCGCGCACGACGGCGCAAGCCAAGCTTTCACCCTGTTCATTTGGTCGGACAAGCTTAACGGCGCCGATCCCACAAACGGTTGGCTGAACATGGGCGCCAACTCAACCGAATACACAAAGACGGTAGATCCACATTCTGTTGCCAGCTTCACCATACCGGAAGACGCCTATTTCTTCATCATGGCGGGCGTGAGCGCTTGCCCGAATTGCTGGACAGGTGGCGCAGTACACGCGGAAGCAAACCAAACCAATGACCAGTAAGCTTTTAAAACTAGCGCTAGTCGCTCTGTTTTGCGCGCTCATTGCCCCCAGCGCTCTGGCTCAGGGCAGCACCGGGCCGATGGGTTTCCCGCAAGACTACCCAACAAACGTTGATGCCAACGCCAGCATATTAACGCTGGGCGCTCCTGCATCAGGCACATTCCCGAATTATCGAATACCAAGTTTCAACGCTAGCCGCTTTAGCACGGTAGATAACGGCCCTGCCTCTACCTTCGGCATAGACATCAACAACATTGACCTTGCGCATGGTGGCACTGGTGGAACGAGTCAGCAGTCAGCTCTAAACAATGTCATGCCGGCAGGCACCGCCGCCGCGAGCATGGTGTACTTCGATGGCACGAACTGGAGCAGACTAGCGCCCGGATCTGCCAATGCCCACCTTGCAATGAACGCTACGGGTAACGGCTTGGTATGGACCGCTGACGGCACAGTCGTAAACGCGAACGCACATTTTTACCTTGGTGCCTCTGACGCCACGATGCCCAATGCCACCGTACTGAGCAACGGCACGGGCATAGCAGCAATCACATACAACGCCGGCGGCACGACGACCATAGGCGTGGATACCACCGTCGTGGACACGACCACGAACTCGATCAGCCTCAGCAACAAAACTCTTGTTTCTCCGGTGTTCGCGTGGAATACCGGCGCGGGCGTGACGCTTAACGGGAGCACGTTCCACGTCAACCTAAAGTGGGCAGACTTCACGGTCAACAACTCGGGTAGCATCAACTTTCCAGACGTGGCAGGCGCAGCGGCAAACGTCATTTACGACGCGACGGCGCAAACCATCAGCGGTGTGAAAACGTTCTCGGCCGCCCCGGTGATCAGCACGATTACCAACACGGGCACGCGCACCCTTCCAACGAGCACAGACACCCTCGTGGGACGTGCCACCACTGACACCCTCACCAACAAAACCGCCACAGCCTTACAGCTCAGCAACAATAGCCCGGCTCTTACCTTCCTTCAAACGAGCGGTAATTACATTATCAACGCAGCCAACCCGGCCGCGACCCGCACCTACTCTTGGTACGACGCTAATGGAAACGGCAACATTGCGATTGAGGGAGCGACGACTACCGCCGGCAGCGTGGCCTATTTCGACGGACACATGATCCAATCTACTGGCGCTGGCAGCAGCGGACAAGTGCTGACAAGCAACGGAAGCAGTGCGCCATCGTGGGCGAATGCGAGCGGTGGTCTCGATGCCCGCATGATGTATTGGCGCAGCGGACCAGGCACAGAAAACGCCACGATAATATCAGCAGATTTTGATCCAACTGGATTAGCCGTGTACAGTGCTGGCACAAATACGAGTGGCACCAACAGTACTAACGGGCGTATAGTCAACGCGGTCACTACGACTACCAGCGGAAACGCGGCGGGCGTTAAAGCCAACAATTTTGCAGAGACGCAGCCGCAGCTCGCACCTATCTTTCGTGCGAGGATTGTAACGCCCGGCACTCTTACAAACGTCCGCATCATAGTGGGGCTTGTGTCGTCCGATGCATCCACAGGCTTCAACTCGGGTCGCGCATATTCAGTCGTTGAGTTTGACACCGGGCAGAACGCAACTAATTTTGCCTATCTCACAAACTTCAGCGGGGGCGGGGCAAGTCCCTCCAATAGCGCGGTGACCGTCGCGGCAGGCACCGGCTACGACATCGTCGTTGACCTTAGCACGAGCGGCCACGTTATCTATTCAATCTATAACATGAGCGGGACACTGCTTGACTCTTTCAACACCACCACTGGGGTCCCCTCAGCCACCCAACCTTTAGGCCGAGAAGTCTCGGTTACGACACTGACGGCCGCTGCCCAACAAGTGGGTATCGGCGTTATCACCATGCAGAGCTTGTAATGATCGATCTCGGACTAATATCACTCGCCAAAAAAGCCGTTGCTTTAAAAGAGCGGCACTTCATCACGCCGGCGATCCTGCTGGCAGTCGTGAATCAAGAAAGCCATTGCGCCAACTTATTCATTGACACGAAGCCAGGCGGACAATACGCGCTCAACGTGCAGGACGCGATCACACACAAGGTACGTGACAAAACAGGTAAAGTGATCAACAAGATCGCAACCGGCTTGAAGGAAAGCGAGATCCGGCAATTCATCACCTTGCCCGATCAGATCGATGGCTGGCAGGTACCAAAAGAATTTGCCGGCCAAAAATCCAAGTTCCGTTTTGAGTACGGCTGGTGGCAGCACGCCGCATACACCAAATTGCCCAAGCAAGAACGCTTTGCCCTTTCAACTTCCTGGGGCCTCGTGCAATTCATGGGCTTCAACATCGTGGGCAACTCTGGCAAAACCGGAGACGAAGCGATCAAACTGATTCAGCGATTTGCCGCTGATGTCTTGATGCAACTCGAGTATGCCGCCGGCACGCTCGACACACTCTTGATCCGCGCTAATGGCGACGTGTTCAAGATGTACAAAGGATACAACAGCGGGGACGTTGACAGCGAAGATCCCGCAGTAATCGCACGCGCCAAGGCAGTAGCCGCAAGCGCAATTCAAATTGATACCGAAATCAAAGGAGCTAAATAATGTCAGGACTGGTTGAACAAGCCAAACAATTCCAATCGACTCTGCAACTTGCTGAGTCTGTTATCGCCCTCGTGCCGAAACTGAAAGCGGCCGGCGGTGCTGACGTGCCCGCCGAAGTGGTGGCACTCGTCGAAAAGATTAGCGAACACGTCAAAGTGCTGATCGCAGACTTCGCAGAATTGGAGCGCATCGCCGGCGCAGAGTTCGAAGTGATCAAAGCGATCATGCCGAAAGAAGCAGCACCCGAGGCAGCGAAGTAGCCATGATTGAGTTCATCGCCACTGTGGCCCTGATCGCCCTCTTAGTGGGCGGAACGGTACATGAAGGTAAAACCATTGTCCGCGCATTGACGCAGATCAATGGCTGACGAACGGAAACCCTACGACAACCTCACCGAGCGACGTGTCAGCATGGCGCTCGGTGCAGGCTTGGCTATCTACGATGCTTACGCCCAGGCGCACGGCATCCATTACACAATGCCGGCATGGGTTTATGGGATCGTGCTCTACCCTTACGGCGAGGCTACATATGATTGGGCCAAAGACGTGGTAAAGGCACTTCCAGGCATTGTGCTCGACCGCATACCGCGCCTGCCGAAAAAGTGATCAGCGCGTAGCCTGATCGGCCCAGGGCACCCAATTGGGCTCGCTGACCCCGAGCAAATAACCAACGGCAATAAAGCCACCAAAAACCAACAGAATTAACGCCAGGGCTAAAAGGGCTCTGGCTGTTGCTTTTAGTGCTTTCATCCCCTGCCCGGTGTACGTAGTTTTCCCATACTGTGTAGTGAAATGTCGATTGCCTTGCAACTTCGTTCCCGACAGAATCGATGTCACTCAGGCGAGTTAGTTCCCGGCTGACTTTTTCCTACAATTTATGACTGTATAGCTAGACATAGCCCTAGCTATACGTTAACTTGGTAATACACCCACTGGAGTCCACCTAATGCCCACCCTAGCATCCTCTTTACCCCTATCAGATGTAATAGCAGGGGAAGTAATTGGATACGTCCGCGTATCTGACGAACAACAATTAGAGGGCACTTCGATACAGGAGCAAGCCCGTTATATAGAGGAATGGGCCGAGCGGAAAGGGTACGAACTCGTCGCGATTTATTTTGACCTCGGCATCTCCGGGTCGAAATTCAAAGAGCGCCCAGGACTGCAAGCGGCGCTCAGTCGCGTACGCAAGGATCCGCACGTTGCTGGCGTAACCTTCTTCAACTTTGATCGCTACTTCCGCCGCGTGAGCTGGAGCGCACTTGTTCGAGAGCTGATAGCCGACGCCGGAAAGGGCTTGTGGAGCGCCACCGAGGAAATGGATCTGGGCACTAAAGAGGGCCGTCTTCACTTCCACATGAAGCAGGCGTTTAACGAGTACCAGCGAGAGCAGATCGTCGATCTGTTGTACAGCCGGAAGGTGGCAAAAGGACAGCGCGGCGGCTGGATGGGCAGCCGTGTGCCTTACGGCAAACGACCGGAACAGGGCGAGTTAGTCGATCAGCCGGAAGACCGCCGCAACATGCGGTGGATCGCTCGGCTTCGCAAGTGGGTGAAACGCAGCGGCAGACCAGTCACCCAGCGCGAAATTGCCGCGTATATGAACCTTCGAATGGCTTTCTTCTGTCCGCTCGACGCCGATCAACCTTATGACAAAAACTTAGGAGTGCCACTTTTCCCGGAGCACGGCCCAAAACATACCCAAAAGCTACTCCGCGCACGGAAACGTCCCTACAAGGTGAAGCGCCCAGGCTGCTGGACGGTGGCAATTGTGAATCATATACTTAGATCGTTGGGATTCCCGAAGACTAAGATGAGGACCGTTTCCCGTGCCTACAAGCGACGTACCGGCTCAGGTGGAATACTGGTTAGTGGATCGGCAGCTCACTATCGCAGCGCTAGCTAAAACGATCCATCAAGGGCACAACCACGTTTACCGGGTGCTCAAAAATCAGGCCAAACATAAACACGTACTTACCCTGGTCAAGCTGGCCAGGGCTTTTGCCTTGGTGAATGCAGATGGACTAACCGACATCGACGCTATTGCACACCAAGCGCTCGACTTCAATAATGCCCATTTTCAGAAATGGACGCGCGACCAAATGATTAAAAATCAAATTCCAAGCACGCGACAGCTCGCAATCCGCGCAGGACTTGAACTTCGGCAGGCTCAAGAATTTCTGGCGGACGAGTTCCAGTATATCCAGGTGCGTATTTACCGTAACATCGCCAGAGGTCTGGGTGTCACCCTTTGCAATCTGATAAACGCCCTGGTAGAGGGTTCCAGCGATCAGGAACTGTTGACGCCCCTACTGCCACCTGGTAATGTTTCTGACGTAAATCTAAAGACACAAGAAAATGGTTAAGTTATATCCCCCACTCAAGATAGAATGTTGCGACAGTTCGTTCTTTGCAAGTACCTGGAGGTCCGTACCTTGTCTAAAGTTGGTGTGCCAAAGGAAATCAAGGATAACGAGTATCGCGTAGCGCTGACTATTGCCGGTTGCACCGCACTCGTTCGTGAGGGACACGAAGTCATCGTTGAACACAGTGCCGGCGTAGGCTCAGGCATTAGCGACGAGGACTACAAAGCCGCCGGCGCCACAATTGCGCCCGATGCCGCTACCGTGTTCCAGAAAGCCGATCTCGTGCTCAAAGTAAAAGAGCCGCAAGCGTCGGAAGTCCCCATGCTGCGCAAAGGCCAGCTGTTGTTCACCTATCTGCACCTGGCAGCCGATCCGCAGCTGGCTGTGGAGCTGTCGAAAACCGGCGCTACTTGCATTGCTTATGAAACAGTTCAATTGCCCAACGGACAATTGCCCTTGCTCATCCCGATGAGCGAAATTGCCGGCCGCCTTTCCACTCAAATCGGTGCCAATTACCTCGAGCGCCCCATGGGCGGCCGCGGTTTGTTGCTGGGCGGAGTGCCCGGCGTCGAGCCCGGTGAAGTAGTTATCATCGGCGGCGGCGTGGTCGGTACCAACGCTGCGAAAATCGCGCTTGGCATGGGCGCCCGAGTAAGTATCTTCGATCTCTCGCTCGATCGCCTGCGTTACCTCGATGATGTGTTTGCCGGTCAGGTCAACACCGTTTATTCAATCGGTCATTATTTGGAAGAGTTTCTACCGCACGCTGACCTCGTCATCGGTGCCGTTCTCATTCCCGGCCGTCAGGCACCGCGCATCATCACGCGCGACATGATCAAGAAAATGAAAAAAGGCGCTGTCATCATCGACGTCAGCGTCGACCAGGGCGGTTGCATCGAGACGATTCACCCGACCACGCACTCCGATCCTACCTATGAAGTAGAGGGTGTCTTGCACTACGGCGTCGCCAACATTCCTGGTGCCGTACCGTGGACTTCCACTCGCGCTCTCACCAACGCCACGCTCAACTATTGCTTGAAGTTGGCACGCCTCGGCTACAAGGCTGTGCTCGATGATCCGGCGCTGGGACACGGCGTGAACATTCATCAAGGAGAAATTGTCCATCCCGGCGTTGCCGAAGCGTTGAACGCGAAGGGTGGCAAAAGCCCAAAGTTGGTAACCGCGTGAGCTGATGCGCGTTTCACAACAGTGAACGCGGTTTTTTGAGTACCCGTGAGGCGGTAGCAGAAATGCTGCCGCCTTTAATTTATTAACTGCCCCGCGAGGGGGGATTACCGCATTGTCCGATCGGCAGGACACCTTTAGTCTGTCTTTGTCTCTCTGGTGTCCCGCAACATAAGAGGTTTGACGATGACAAATTTTGACGTTGGCATGTTTATTGATCACTGCGTCCACGCGGTTGATACCAGCGATGATCCACTCAAAGCAATCAGCAAAATTATGAGCGCAGCAATGCGTGA